>DATCEZ010000323.1:0-6051 GCA_036509775.1 Acidimicrobiales bacterium | reverse complement strand
TGGGTGTTGAGACCGGTGCCCACCGCTGTGCCCCCGGCCGCCAACTCGTAGAGCCCAGGGAGCGTCTGCTCAATGCGCTCGATGTCGGCCGTCAGCTGGGCCACGTACCCGGAGAACTCCTGCCCGAGGGTGAGTGGCACCGCATCCATCAGGTGGGTCCGCCCGATTTTGGTGATGTCCTTGAACTCCACGGACCGGGCGTCCAGTGCATCACGCAGCGCGGCGACCGAGCGCAGGAGCCGGAACACGATCTCCTCAGCCACGGCGATGTGCATGGCGGTCGGGAAGGTGTCGTTGGAGGACTGCGACATGTTCACGTGGTCGTTTGGATGGACGGGATCCTTGGACCCCATGACGCCGCCGCTGATTTCGATGGCCCGGTTGGAGATGACCTCGTTGGCGTTCATGTTGGTCTGCGTGCCGCTGCCGGTCTGCCAGATGCGCAGCGGGAACTCGTCGTCGAGATCGCCCTTCGCCACCTCACCCGCCGCCTGCTCAATGAGGCCGGCCAGGGTCTCGTCCAGCTTGCCGATGTCGCGGTTGACCGCGGCCGAGGCGCCTTTGAGGATGCCGAAGGCCCTGATCAGCGGCTTGGGCATCGTCTCAATGCCGATGTCGAAGTGGTGCAGGGAGCGCTGGGTCTGCGCACCCCAGTAGCGGTCGGCGGGGACCTCGATCTCCCCCATGCTGTCGCTTTCGATGCGGGTGTTCGTCACGAGCGCCAGCTTAGGACCGGCGCCGCCGGCCCTCCGGCTAGGGCTGGCGGTGCCCGCCCTCTGTCGGCCAGAGGCGCCGCTCGGGTGCGGCCTCGCCGTCGAGCAACCGGATGGCGGCTTCCCTGGTCGGCACGCCCAGCTTGCGCAGAATGGACGACACGTGGGTCCGGACCGTCGTCGGCGAGACGAAGAGCCGCTCGGAGATTTCGGCGGTACCGGCGCCGTTGCGCATGAGCTCGAGCACGTCCCATTCGCGGCCGGTGAGCCGGGCCGCCTGCCCGTCGGGGACGGCGACGCGCCGGTGCTCGCGGTCGCGAAACTCGTCGACCAGGCGGGCGACGAGGGTCCCGGGAAGCGTGGCCTCGCCCGCCAGCACGCGTTGGAGCGCGTCACCGATGGTGGCTTCGTCCAGGCCCTTGAGCAGGTAGCCGGACGCGCCGGCACGCAGCGCGTCGAACAGGTCCTCGTCCTGGCGCGACACGGTGAGCATGACGACCGAGGTGTCCGGGAGCGCGCCAGTGATCTGCGTCGCGGCGGCGATGCCGTTCCCCGGCATGTTGATGTCGAGCAGGCAGACGTCGGGGCGCTCGCGCTTGGCCCCTTCGACCGCTCCTGCGGCGTCGGCGGCTTCCACGCACACGTGGAAGTCCCCCGTGCGCTCCAGCGCGTTGCGCACCAGCGCCCGCGTGCGGGCGTGATCGTCGGCCAACAGGACGGTGATGGGCGCGCTCATCCGAACGCCACCGCCACCCGCGTCCCGCGCTCGGGGACGGAGTCGACGCTCAGCACTGCGCCCACCGAGGCTGCCCGCTCGTGCATGCTCTGGAGCCCGAAGCCCCCGGCCGCGTCCCCGCGCTCAGTGTCGAACCCGCACCCGTCGTCCTCAATCACGAGACGGAGCTGGTCGTCGCGCTCGAGACTGACCCGGATGTGCTCCGAGGCGCCGTGGCTGGCGGCGTTGGTGATGGCCTCCCGCACAATACGCAGCAGGTTCTCCCGCACCTCGCCGGACACCTCAATGTCGTCGGCCAGCTGGAGGTCCCAGGCCACGCCCAGGCGCGACCCGAGATCCTCCACTGTCTGCGAGATGGCGTCGTCGAGCGACTGGGGCTGGGCGACCGACAGCACGGTGATGGCCCGCCGGGCCTCGTCGAGCGCCCGATCGGCCGCACCGGCGAGGACCCGGGCGTCCGGGGGCGCCTCCGTGCCGGCTGCGGCACCGCGGGTCTTGCTGGCGATGAAGGCCAGCTCGTGGGCCAGTCCGTCGTGCAGTTCGCGGGCGATGCGCCGGCGCTCCTCCACCGTGGCCTGCTCCTCCAGCGTGCGGTGAGCGGCCCAGTTGGAGAGCGCGAGCTCCAGAAAGTGGCCCAGGGCGACGCACCGGTCGATGCACTCCTTCGGAAGAGAGGTGCCCCGGGTGGCGATGGCCAGGACGCCGTGCAGCTTGCCGTCGGGACACACGGGGACCCAGGCGCCGTACGTGATGCCGGTGGCATCGAAGACCACTCGCAGGGTCGGCCCCGCTCTGTCCGGGTCGAGCGGCGCGGTCACGGGCTCGAGCGAGGCCACGGCCTCGCGTAGGCCGGGGTGCTCCTCCACCGGCCAGCGACCCTGGATATTGGTGCCGGCCTCGTCGAGCTGGGCGTCGACGACCACCATGCCGTCCTCGATCCGGAAGTACGACGAGCGCAGGATCTCCGACCCGGCAGGCGACGCCATGCCCATAGCGAGACGGGCGCCGAGTGCGGCGATCTGCGGCGGCTCCGACAGCTGGACCAGCTCACGGACGGCGGCGTTGAGCGTCTCCTCTTGCTGCAGCAATCTGGCCGTCCGGGCATTCGACTCCATGAGCCGGCCGCGCAGGACGTGAATGGCGACAGAGAGCATGGCGGCGATGGCGCCCGTAAGGAGCAGCCTGCGCACCAGCCCCGCCGCGTCCACTGTCGTCGTCGAGGTGTCGAGGGTCACGGCCACGAGAGCGCTCAACAGAAGAACGACGCAGACGGCGCTCTCCCAACGTCTGCCGTAAAGGGCCACGCCCACCACGGGCACGAAGAGCAGGACCCCGAAACCCGTCCTCATGCCGCCCGAGGACACCATGAGGAGGCCCACCGAGGACATGTAGAGAGCCGATCCGACGACGAAGGTCTTCGGGGGCATGCCGCGGCGGACCAGCAGCATGGTGAGGATCAGGAGCAACAGCAGCGAGCTGGCCAGAAAGGCCCCACGGTTGGTGGGCCCGGGCGGCCAGGCCACGCTGAGCTGCCCCACGAAGGCCACCACGACGAAGGGCAGGTAGCTAGCCAGACGGTCGCGCACATCGGGAGGGGACATCCCTCACGGTATCGGCGCAAAATCCGCTAGGGCTGAGCGCCTTTCGTTGTCAAAAACCCCTATGGGACCAGCGCCGCAACAAAGCGGCGCCGACCCTGTGGACAACCTCGCCGGAGTGCCCGAGGGGTCGGAACCCGTCTCGTGTCCAAATGCATCAACGTTCCTCAAGAGGCCCCCGGCCACCTCCGAACTCCCATTGGATCACGAAACAACGGACCCGCTCCGGAGGCGGGGAGAGAGGACGAAGATCGTGGAGGCAATGACGAAGAAGGCAAGCCGATGGCCGCGCGGGGCGAAGGTCGTCTCGGCCGTGTGCGGCTGCTTGCTGGTGGCCGGGGGTGCCTATGCGGCGACCAACTGGGTCGTGGGCCTCAACGCCAGCTCGTCCGGTGAGGGGCAGTCCGCCACCATTGCCAATCTGAGCATCACCGCGGTGGCCACCCCCGCCCCGGGCAACGTGCTATTCCCCGGCGGGACCGGTGACGTAGTGGTGACCATCGCCAACACCAACCCCTATCCGGTGAACATCACGGCGGTGAACCTCCCGGCCAGCACCGTCCAGGCGGGCGGATTCTCCAACAGCGCACTCACTGCGGCCCAGGCCGGGTGCAGCACCACCACGAGTGGCGTCAGCTGGAACTTCGCCACGACGACCAGCGGGACCTCTCCTCCCTGGTGCCGGTGGGCGGTATCACGGTGGGTGCGAGTGGGGCGGCGAACAACCCGCTCGTGGTCACGCTCACCAATGACGCCCTGATGTCGACGACCTCACCGGCGGTGTGTGCCAACACCTTCTTCTCCATGCCCGCCTTCACCGGCATCACGGCGACCGGTGGCAACGGCACCTCGACCACGAGCCCGGCCACGAGCGGCTGGACCAGCTAATCGCCCCCTTTGCCTCAAGGGGACCGACCGGCAACGACGAGGAGAGCCTGCGCATGTGCCGTAGCGCTCTTCTCGTCGTTGTCGGATTTCTCACCGCGCTGAGCCTCCTCGTTTCGTCGGGGACCGCGTGGGCCACGGCGAACTGGATGGTGCACCTGGCCTCGGGCAGTGCAGGGGAGGCCCGTGCCCAGGCCCTCCCGGCGGCGCCGAACCCATCGTCGGCCTGCGCCAGCCCCGCCAGCGGCAGGAAGGTCACGGTGACCTGGACTGCGATCACGCACGCCACGAACTACGGCGTCTACCAGGCGACCACCTCCGCAACCGGGACGTACACCTTGCAGGCAACGGTGACGGTCGCGACCTGGACGAGCGCCGCGCTGGCCGCCGGCCACTACTGGTACGAGGTCGTGGCCACTATCGGGACCAACTGGGCCAGTGCCAAGTCGGCGGCCACTGCGGAGCGCACGACGACGAGCACGACCTGCTCCTAGCCCGACACGCTCGGACCTAGCCCGGCGGATGATCGTCCGGGCAGGCGCCCGGCGGGTCGTTGAAGTCCGGATCCGTCGTCCACGCCCCCTGCGACCAGTTGCCCGCGGCGGGGGCAAGCCGGAACACGTCCGTCATGTCCGTCAGGAGGGCGGCGGCATAACGAGCGCCGCCCTCGGGGCAGAGGTGGACGTTGTCGAGCTTGCGTACGCGTAGCCACTGGTCGTTCGGCGCATGAGGGTCGCCTTCGGGCGGGAGCCAGACCGAGTACTTGCCGTGCAGCATGATGGAATCGGCCAACGGGAAGTACATGACCCGTCCCGGGAACTCCGAGGCCATCTTCTCGGCGATGTCGTTCCAGGCGACGACGCCGGCCCGGCGCTCCCTGTTGTAACTCGCCGTGTCGGCCGGATTGGCGGCGGCGAGATCGCCCGACTGGGGGAACTGGGTGAAGATCACGCCTTCGACGCCGTTGCCCGGCGCCAGCATGGTGGCGACGGCGCTCTTCAGGAGAGCGGTGTACTGCTTTGGCTGATGCAGCGCGTTGGGAGTCGTCGGCCCGAACTGATCCCAGCTCCACGAGGCCACGATGAGCTGCGCCCGGGTTTGTTGAATGAGGCTGGGGATGGAGGTGGGCCAACTGGTCGCGGTGGTCAGCCCGAACCCCGGGAAGGTCTTGGTGCTCACGGTGGCTTCACCGGTGGCCTGGAGTGACGCCGTGATGCCGTAGGAAGCATCGTGCATCACCGAGTCCCCGATGATCATCACCCGGAGGGGATCGGTCGTCGTCGGCGCCGGCGTCAGCCTGATGAGCTGCTGCTTCGCGTAACCCCCGACGCCCGCTGCCGCCTGCACCGAGCCCGGGGGGGCGAGGTGGGTGGTGCCCGCCACCGTCGACGGATCGGCGACAGCCGGGAAGGTGGCGATGACGATGGCGGCGGCGGTGATGACGCCCGCCAGCGGCGCGGCCCACATTCGGAAGCCCCCCCGCCACTTGGCCAACCGGATCGGACGCTCGACCAGGTAATAGCTGGCCGTCGAGACGAGCAGCGTGACGGCGACACGGAGGAGGTCCAGGGGCCAGGCGGACAAGCCGGTGCGGGCGCCGGTGAGGTAGACGATCACCGGCCAGTGCCACAGGTAGATCCCGTAGGAGATGGTGCCGATGAAGTGCAGCGGCCGCCAGGCCAGCGCGCGGGCGAAGCTCCCCGGCTCAATCAGCCGCGCGTCCGCCACGACCAAGCCGCCGAGGGCGGCACACAGGAGGAAGCCACCTTCGAACATGAAGTTCGTGGGAAGCCCCCCCGACGTGCCGGCACGCACCCAGAACACGGCAAGGACCACGGCAGCGACGGGACCGACCCAGTGCAGGGCCCGACGCGCCTGTGCGCTCGGCTGCCCACGGGACGCGGCCAGGAAGGCCAAAGTCGCCCCCGCCATGAGATCGAACAAGCGCGTATCGGTGCCGTAGTAGATGCGCGACGGATCCGCCGGAGGATTGAACAGGATCGCCATCAGGACAGACGACCCGACGCCGAGGACGACGGTGACCGTGACGCCGAGCCGACGCCAGCCCCGCCGTCCGTAACGCAGGAGTACGAGGAGGACCAGCGGCCACACGAGATAG
>DATCEZ010000322.1:0-3401 GCA_036509775.1 Acidimicrobiales bacterium | reverse complement strand
CCAACTCCGGGGAGAGGCACCGCCGGAGCGCCAGATCACCACCGTCGGGCCGGGCCGAACACTCGGCCTCACCCACAACCTGGGCGGCGCACCCGGCGAGGGCGTCAGCTTCGTCGGCATCGTCGGCACCGAGCTCGGATGACGGCCATCGACCTGCTTGCCGAGAGCGACGACCAGGCCGCGCTGCGTCAGCTGGCCCGAGATGTGGCCGAGCGCGAAGTCGCCCCCCGGGCCCATGACGCCGACGAGGCCGGTGCCGTGTCCCCCGAAATGCGCAAGGCCCTGGCGGCGGCGGACCTGCTGCGCATCACGGTGGGGGAGCAGTGGGGCGGCATGGGCCTCGGTGACATCGAGGCCTCCATCGTCCTGGAGGAGATCGCCCGGGCCGACGTGTCGTCGGCCATCTGCTGCCAGCTCACCTTCAACGGGCCGCCCCGGGGCATTGAGCACCTGGGGCCCGACGCCATGAAGGAGCGCTGGCTCCCGGCCGCGGCCGACGGGGAGGCGCTGATCAGCATCGGCATCACCGAGCCCGACGCCGGATCGGCCGTGCAGAACATGCGCGCCGCATTGGTCGAGGACGGGCCGGGGCGCTGGCGCCTCAACGCCTACAAGAACTACTCGACGTTGGGCGACGTGGCCCAGGGCGTCCTGGTCTGGTGCCGCTGGCCGGGGGGCGAGGGCGCCAAGGGCATCGGCGCCGTCATTGTGCCGACCGACCGCGAGGGCGTGTCGATCACCGGGCGGCACAAGGGCATGGGGATCCACGCCGCCACCGAGGCCGAGCTGGCTTTCGACGGCGTCGCCATTACCGAGGACGACATCCTCCTCGCCGGCAACCCTGCTGACACGTCGGCCTTCAAGGTCCTGCTGTCGCACCTGAACCACGAGCGCTGCGGCAACGCCGCCATGTGCGTGGGGGCGGCTCAGGGCGCGCTCGAGCACGCGGTGCGCTACATGAACGAGCGCGTCATCGGCGGCCGGCCGCTGGCCGACCTCCAGGGTTTGCAGTGGAAGCTGGCCGACATGGCGGTGCAGTTGGAGGGCGCCCGCATGTTGCTGGCCCGGGCCGTGCGGCTGGCGGGGCCCCACGGGACACCGCCCGCGCTCGAGACGGCCATGGCCAAGACGGCCGCCAACCTCGCCGCCAAGTTCGTCTGCGACGAAGCGATGCAGATCCACGGCGGGTACGGCTACTCACGTGAGTACCCGCTGGAGCGGGCCTACCGCGACATCCGCGGTCTCTGTTTCGGCGCAGGCACCGTCGAGGCGCAGCGCAACTACATCGGGCTGCGGGTGGCCTCCGGTGCCCGCACCGGCTCACCCGGCTGGCGGGCACCGCTGGCCGGCGCATAACCGACCGATCCGTTCCATCACCCTCGAACTTCCCTTTCCTCTTTATCCTGGGTCCGTGCCGACCAGACCGGTGGTGGACCACGGACTCTGCGAGGCCAAGCGGGACTGCGTGCGGGTCTGCCCCTACGACGTGTTCGAGGTGCGGCGCATGGACCCCGACGACTTCACGGCGCTCGGGATGCTGGGCAAGCTGCGCTCGACGGCGCACCGCCGGATGACGGCGTACGTCGCACGACCCGATCAATGCCACGAGTGCGGACTGTGCGTGTCGGCCTGCCCGGAACACGCCATCGCCTTGGAGCCGCAGCCCGACCTCTGATGAGCTGACCACCTCGTTCTGCGCGCACTCTTCGGGCGGCCGGGACCATTCACTAATCGATGGCCCCGACTCTCACTCACCGCACTGGCGCTGACTCCGGCGCCGCCGGCGCCGCCTTCATCAAGGTGGCCGCCGCCGAGTCCACTGAGGCGCTGGCGGCCGGCATGAAGGAAGACGGGCGCCTGATCACGATGGCCCAGGCGAGAATCGTTGTCCGCCAGGCCGAGTTCGGACGACGTCAGGCCTATTCGGAAGACGGAGCGACCTCACTCGAGTCTTGGACCGCCGAGAGCTTGGGGGCCTCGGTGGCGACTGCCCGTTCGTACTCTCACGTGGCCGAGAAGTCACAGGATCTGCCCCACCTCATGGGTGCGATGTCTGCGGGCGAGATCTCCTTCGACAAGGTGCGCACCGTCGTCGATGTGGCCACGCCCGAGACCGACCGGGCACTTTGCGCCCAGGCCAAGGAGCTCAGCGTTCGTGAACTGGCCGAGGTGGCCCGGACGACCGCCGCCCGGGCCAGGTCCGCTTCTTCGTCTCCGTCTCGTTCAGAGCACGACAGCCGCTACCTGCGCTTCAACCCTCAGAACCGCACCATGACGGTGCAGCTCCCGACCGAGGACTACGCCCGGACCGTGGCCTGTGTCGATGCCTTCGCGGCTGGTGTCTCCTCCGAGGAGAAGACGCCTTTGGACCAGCGGCGCTGCGACGGGTTCACGGCGATCGTGGACTCGGTCACACCGGGCCGTGGGGCCACCTCGGGCACGACCACCTCGGGCACGTCCACCTCGGGCACGCCGACCACGCCCAACCCGTTCTTCGTGGTGGCCCATGTGCCCTTGCAGGACCTGGTCGATGACGCTGGCCTCAAGAGCGAGCTGGCGGCCGAGCTCGAGCACCATGGCCTGATCGACGTGGAAACGGTCCAGCGCATCGCCTGTGACGCCACCGTGGTGGTGGCGGTCGATGATTCGCTGGGCCACACCATGTACGAGGGCCGGGCCTGGCGCTTCCCCTCAGGAGCCCAAAGACGAGAGGTGATCCGCCGGGACCGCCACTGCCGGTTCCCGGGGTGCTCCAATGCCACGTTTGCCGCCGTCCACCACATCGTGCCCTGGAAACTCGGCGGTGGGACAGATCTCGACAATTTGGTTCTGCTTTGCAAACACCATCACGGGGTAGTGCACCGAAATGGCTGGTCCATGACGGGCAATCCCAACGAGGAGCTGAGAATCGAGAACCCGAAGGGCCGGGTCACGGCGTCGCGCCCTTCGGTGCTTTGGACGAGGGTGACGGGGCGTGCCAGGGCGGCTGTCTCAGGCTGAGGCGGGCCTCGCGCTCTCGATCGGGTCTGAGGTCTAAGTGGGCGGCGACGGACCATCTGTCAGCGCGGTGACGGCTTCGTTGACGCTGGGATAGAAGTGGCTCTGGCCGATGCGCTGCGTCAGGCCGCTTCGTTGCAGCATGTCCTTCAGGTGGTCGCCCGTCCGTGCCACGCCGAAGGCGACGTGAGCGCGATCGCAGGCGTCGAGGACGTGACCGAACTCCCGTGATCCGGTGAAGTCCACATCGGACATGCCGAGCGCATCGAGCACGAGGATCTGCGTGCCTGGTTTGTCTTCCATTGCGGCGATCACCTCGTCGCGGAAATGGGTCGCGTTGGCGTACCAGAGCGGTGTCGCGAAAAGCAGCACGAGGACGCCGGGCAGTTCGGTGGCGGAAGGCT
>DATCEZ010000321.1:0-12415 GCA_036509775.1 Acidimicrobiales bacterium | reverse complement strand
TTGCCGAGCGTCATTGGTCCCTCCGGGTCGACAACTACAGCGTCGTAATTCTCCCAGAACTCGGTCTTGTTCGCGAATCGAACTTCAGGGGGTTATTGGTGCGTGATCCCGCGAAAGACACCAACCTCCTAGAGTGCGCCTATGGCAGACGCTGACGCCCAGGGCCGGCGGGCTTCTGGCGTCTGGAACCTGCTGATCGGCCCACCGAAATCGGCGCTGGGTGGCGGCAAGGATCGCATCACCCCTGTCGAGGGGCTCTCGGCCCTCTCCCTCGACGCACTGACGTCGGTGGCGTACGGCCCCGAAGCCATCATCCTCGTCCTGGCGGTGGCGGGGGCCGGCGCGCTGCACCTGGTGCTGCCGATCACGATCGCCATCGTCGGGCTGTTGGCGATTCTGGTGTTCTCCTACCGCCAGGTGATCGACGCCTACCCCATGGGCGGCGGGGCCTACGCCGTGTCGCGGGCCAACCTCGGACCGAACGTCAGTCTTGTGGCCGCCGCGTCGCTGGTCGTCGACTACACGTTGACGGTCGCCGTCTCCATCGCCGCTGGCGTCGCTTCCCTGCAGTCCGCCTTCCCGAGCCTGGACGGCGCCACCATCCCGCTCTGCCTCGGGATCCTGTTGTTCATCATGGTGTTGAACCTGCGCGGCCTCGGTGAGACGGCGCGTGCGTTCCTGCTGCCGACGCTGCTCTTCATTGTCGGCTTGCTGGCCACGATCGCCATCGGCCTCATCCACCCACTTGGGCTCAACGAGTCGCAGCTCGGTACGTCCCAGCTGCCAACCATGAGCCTGAAGGCCGTGACCTTCCTGCTCATCCTGAAGGCGTTCTCGGCCGGGTGTAGCGCGCTCACCGGTGTGGAGGCGATCGCCAACGGCACGCCGCTGTTCCGGGAGCCCCGGACCGTGAGGGCGAAGAGGACCGAACTGCTGCTCGGACTCATTCTCGGCGCCATGCTGCTCGGCCTGGCCGTCCTGGCCAAGCGCTGGCAGATCGGCCCCCGGAGCGGGCAGACCGTCTTGAGCCAGATCATGGCGATGTCAATCGGGCGGGGTCCGGCCTACTACATCCTCTCCATCACGATCACGGTGGTGCTCGCGCTGGCGGCCAACACGTCCTTCGGTGGATTGCCCGTCCTGGCCAGCCTGGTGGCCCGCGACAACTATCTGCCGCACCTGTTCACCATCCGGGGCGACCGGCAGACGTTCGGCAACGGCATCTTCGTGCTCACGATCATGGCGGGCGCGCTCCTCATCGCTGTCGGCGGCAACACCAACACCCTGATCCCCCTCTTTGCCATCGGGGTGTTCATCGGCTTCACCCTGTCCCAGGCCGGATTGGTCGTGCACTGGTGGCGCGAACGCCCGGCCCGCTGGCGCCGTCGCGCCGTCATCAACGGCTTCGGGGCGGTCATCACGGCCATCGCCACCGTCGTCTTCCTGGTCTCCAAGTTCACCGAGGGCGCCTGGGTCGTCGTCATCGCCATCCCGGCCTTCATCTGGCTTTTCCTGCGCATTCACGTCTACTACGAACGCTCCGCCAAGGAGCTCCGCTTCGACGAGAATCCCGGCCTGCCCACACCCAAGCGCACCATTGTGGTCGTGCCGGTCAACCGGATCTCCCGGCTCACTGAGCACGCACTGAGCGAGGCCGAGTCACTCGGTCAGCAAGTCATCGCCGTGACCGTCATTCTCGAGGGCGCGGACGAAGGCGCCGCCGAGAAGTCGGAACATTTCTTCGACCACTGGGACAGGTGGAACTGCGGCATACCGCTCAAAGTGCTGCACACCGAATACGCCTCGGTCGTGCAGCCGATCGTGGCCTTCATCGACGAGCTGCGCACCGAGCACCCCGATGACCAACTCGTTGTCCTGATCCCCATTGTGCGACCCTCGAAACTGCGGTACCGGATCCTCCACAACCAGATCGACCTGGTCCTCTCCGCCGCGCTGCGGAACCGGGACGACGTCGTGGTGGCCCGGGTCACGGTGCCGTTGGAGAGACCGAAACCCGAGGCCGAGGCTGCCGCCGCGCCCAAGGCCGAACAGCCCGGATCCCAATCGGGACCCGGAGCCGGCAAGACCTGACGCCCTGGGCTCAGCGGCCCTTCCACACGGGGTCACGCTTCTCAATGAAGGCGGTGGCACCCTCTTTGGCGTCCTCACTGCCGAACACCTTGGGCTGCCATTCCGCCGCCAGCACCTTGGCTCGCTCAAGGTCAGTCGACGCCGTCCGCACCATCTGCTTGGTGGCGTGCAGCGCAAGCGGGCCGTTCCGTGCGATCCGCTCGGCCAGTGCCACGGCGGCGTCGAGCACCTGGCCCGGCTCAACCACTTGGTTGATCAATCCGAGGGACAGCGCTCTCCCGGCGTCGATCGAATCGCCGGTCAGCGTCAACTCCAGTGCTATGGCCAAGGGGATACGCGTGCTGATGAACACACCTCCGCCGGCGGCGAAGAGCCCTCGCTTCACCTCGGGCACCCCGAATGAGGCCGCCGATGACGAGACCACAACATCGCAACCCAGCAACAGCTCGAAGCCGCCAGCCACGGCGGTCGCGTTCGCGGCGCCGACAATGGGGACCGCGATCTCCCCGTTGGTGAAGCGCACGAAGCCGCGCATGGCATCGGGGTTTCCGCTCATGCCACCTGAACCGCCCTCGGCGAAGCCGCGCAGGTCCATGCCGGCGCAGAACGCCCGGTCACCCGTCCCGGTCAGCACCACGGCCCGCACGTCAGGATCTTCTTCGGCCTCCAACATGGCAAGGCCGATGGCCGTCAGGAGCTCGGGATTCAAAGCATTGCGTGCCTCAGGCCGGTTGAGCCGCAGCACCTGTACCGCCCCCCGTCGTTCCTTGACGAGTACCGGTTCGGTCGGCGTCTCCCCCGCAGTGTCCGTCATCAGGCGACAACCTTTCTGTCTCGCAACGTCGCGATGGCCTCAGCTCGGTCGCCGAGTGCGCTCAGTATGGCCGCCGCGCCTGCAGCCACCCGAGATCCCAATCGCACGCGGCCGCGGCATCGTTCCAAGCGCCGGAGCGCGGTTCAGTATACTGAATTGGCTGACGGACCACTAAGGAGGGCGCAGCCGTGGCAGAGCCCTCGACGGAGAGCGACGACAGCGGACTGGTGATCCTGACCGACGTGGTGGACGGGCTGGGGACCATCACCCTGAACCGCCCCGCCCGCAGGAACGCGCTCAATGGTGCGCTCATCGGCGCGCTCGACGGAGCGGTGCAACAGATGGCCGACGACAGCGACGTCAAGGTGGTTGTCCTCACCGGCGCAGCGGCCGCGGGTCATCACGGAGGCTTCTGCTCGGGGGGCGACGTGAGGAGCGGCGGCCGCGGGGCGCCGGGCAGCGAGAAGGGTGTGCCGCCTGACGCACTCTCCGGCGACCTCTCCCGCCATGACCGGCACGCTGCCATGTTGCTGCACCTCATGGCGAAACCAACCATCGCCATGGTCGGCGGCCCTGCCGTCGGTGCGGGGTGCAGCCTCGCCGCGGCCTGTGATCTGCGCTTCGCGTCGGAGGACGCTGTCTTCTCGGCAGGCTTCCTGCCGAACGGCCTCGCAGGCGACTACGGCGGCACGTTCTTCTGGACTCGTATCGGCGGAACGGGACTCGCCCGACGTCTGTACCTGCTCAACGAGAAGATCGGTGCTGCCGAGGCCCTGGCCCTCGGCATGGTGCACGCGGTGGTGCCTCCCGAACAGCTGCGCTCCTATACCAACGGAGTCGCCCGGCAGCTCGTCCAGTCGCCGGCCAACCTGCTCAGCCTGGTGAAGGACAACCTGAACGCCGCCGAAGACGAGGTGGAGCGGCGGCGCTGGCTCTTCGCACACGAAGCGGAGAACCAGCGGGCCGCCGGCCGGGCGCTCAGCGAACGCATGGCACGGAAACAAGCGGAGGCAGAGCAACCCTCCGGGAGCTGAGCGTCCGCGGCCTCCCTCGCTGTTACTTCGAGTGCTTGGTCGTTGACGTCGTTGACGTCGTTGACCTGATCGTCGAGTGCGCCGGCGCAGACTGATGGGAGACCCCAGTGCCGGCGGCCGAGCGCAGGGCGCCTGACGCCGCTGCCAATGGGCCGCTCCAGACGCCAACCGTTGCTGCAATGCCACACAAGACACTGGCGGCGATCACACCACCGACGCGCTTCCGCATCCGTGCACTGTTGCGCCGACGGATGTGAGGAACTTGGGGAACGCGTAAGAACTCGTGAAGATCCCGTCAGCGCCACCGGCAGTGCGGGTGCCAGCCGGGTTGCTCAGACCTCGCCCGTCGACCCTCGCTCCGCCACGATCTCGTGGTGTCGCTCGAGCATCTGCACCGCCTGGGCGGCCAGGTCAGCCGGGGGATCGGGAAGGCGCACCGGCCCGTGTTCCCGACTCGGCAAGGCGACAGTCGCTTTGGCCGGGCAGGTCACGGTGTCCCGCTGGTTCGTGCCGCGCATTTCGATGTCGACGACGCAGCGACCGTCCTCCTGCCTCTTGTCGACGACCTCACCCGTGAGCACGTGGGTGTCACCGATGTAATTGAACTTGCGGATTTCCGAGGACTGCGACACCAACCAACCGTCGTCGCCGATGTAGTCCGTCATGTAGTGGCTGAGCCAGCAATCGCGCATCACCCCGTAGTCGTAGGCCATCGGGTTGCCGATGGCTTGCGCCCACGCATTGTCCCAGTGCACCCGTTGTGCCACGTCGGGAATGCCGTACTCATTCTTCACGTAGAAGGGGGCGATGCGTTGTCTGTTCTTGTACGCAATGCGGTTGGCACAGGGCTCGTAGGGGACGAAGCCGTAGCCGCCGGCGTGGAACACGATCATGTCGGTGGTGGTCAGCGGTCCCTTGGCCATCGGGTTGAGGACGTCGCCGACGTGCACGTCCTCCCAATGGCGCGGCTTTGCGCCCTGGACCTCTTCTGCGGCGTAGATGGCGTCAATGCGCTCCATGTCCTCATCGGTGTAGACGGCGGGCTCAAGGGAGGAGTACTTCCCTTTCTCGCGCGCCGTCTTGCGCTCGGTGTAGATGGCAAGCGTCCGCGAGACGGCCACGATCTCGGCCCGCTGGTTCATCTTCACGCTGGTGTACGTCGTCAGAAGTGAACGCTCGGCGAACTCAGACTTCTTCTCGACCACGGACTCGGTGCCGCCGAAGCTGTAGAGACCGTCGCCCTCCTGGAGGGGACGGAACCACTGCCAGGTACTCCCGGAGACGAAGACATGGATCCCGCGGAAGGACGGCCGCTTGATCTTCTCCTTGTGCGGGTCGCCGTACAGCGGCCGGTTCAGCGCGATGGCGATCATGGGCGGCGAAATCTGGCTGCCCCAGCGTGTCGTCGTCCCGTACTCCTCCGACGTGAACAGGGGGTTGTCGTCGCCGTACCCACGAGCGAAGTTGCGCATGACGTCGGGCGTGGCCGTCGTCAGGAATTCGCGTCCTCCGACGGGCGACCAGCGGCCCACGAGCGCCTTCGCCCGCGCAATGTCCTCGTCCTTGAACTGGTAGTCGGTGGCCTTCTCGAACTCTGCGGATGTACTGGGCGCCATGGCTCCTCTTCTTTGCGGTTCCGGTCCGGGTCGGCCGCTCCGCCTAAAGAGGATACTAAAAGCCGTTCCAAGGGGCCACCGTCCAACCGGGGCCCCCAGCCCGACTGGTGGTTCAGCGCATGAGAGAGCCGAGGGCTTCCAGGTGCCGCCGCATGCGGTGGCGTGCCAGCTCACGGTCGGCGGCCGCCACGGCATCGGCGATCCCGGTGTGGGTGCGGAGCACCTCCGCTTGGATCTGGCGCTGCATCTTCGGCGCGAGGCGCTCAATCTGGTGCAGGCGGCTCAATCGGATGAGTACCAGCGCGACCAGGTACAGCACGCGGTTCTGAGCCGCTGCTGCCACTGCCGCGTGCAGGTCGTGCACCGCCTCCACCCGCTCAGCGTCCGTGGCATTCTCCTCACGGGTCAAGGCGTTGTGGAGGCCAGCAATGCCGGCGTCGTCGATGCGCTCGGCCGCCAGGTCTGTGATGGCGACCTCGACGCCGGTCCGCATCTCTGCCAGCTCGTCCAGGCGCATGCCGCGCCGGGCCAGGTAGATGGCGGCCACTTCGGTCACCGCGTCCGCGCTCGGAGCAAGGACGAAGAGGCCGCCACCTGGACCACGCCGCATTCGGGCCACGTGGTGATGCTCCAGGAGGCGCACGGCCTCGCGCAGCAGCGCTCGGCTCACGCCCTCGCGCGCAATGAGTTCGGGCTCGGTGCCCACGAGGTCCCCTGGCTGCAGGTCTTCGGCAACGATCGTCTGGGTGATGTGGCGGGCCACGGTCTCGGCGCCCTTGCCGAGCCCCGAATCGGCGAGCACCACCGAGTCCGGCAGGAGCTGCCGGGTCGAGCGGCGGCGGCGGAAGAACTCGGCCTCGGCCTGGAGGTGCTTGCGCATCCGGTTCCGCGCCAACCCGGCATCGCCTGCCATCACCGCTTCGGCGATCATGGCGTGCGCGTGGACGGCCTCCTTCTCCACGCTGCTTCCGAGGCGACGCCAATCGGGCGAGTACAGCTGGGCCACCTGGTTGAGCACGTCGACGAACAGTTCGAGACCGGCATTGTGACTACTGGCGGCCACCAGCGCGTGCAGTTCCCGCGGATCACGTTCGGGCTCGACCGGGTCGCTGTGGGCAAAACGCCGCAGCTCGTTCAGCTCGAGCTCGTCCGTCCGTTCCGATGCCAGCTGGGCGGCGAGCTCCTCCAAAACGATGCGCGCCTCGAAAATCTCGTCGAGACGGGCGTCCACCCGGTGCAGGTAGAGGACGACGGCATCGATCACCGCACCGATCGTCGGTTCGGTGATGACGAGGCCGCCGCCCGGACCGCGTCGGGTGCGGGCGACCTGCTGGTGCTCGAGCAGGCGGACCGCCTCCCGGAACACGGCGCGACTGACCTCGTAGCGCTCGAGCAGGTCGGCCTCGGACCCGAGCACCTGTCCCACGGGCCAGCCCAGGGCCATGACATCCTCAATGATGCGGTCGGCGACCTTGGCTGCCCGCTTGGCGTTGGAGTCCGCCCCTGGCCGCGACACGTCTCGCTCGGCCGCGGGCATCGTCATCCGGCAAGCCTACCCGCGACATCTTTTGCACTCATTCCCCTTGACCTGCAGGTTCGTCAAAAGAGTGGTCCGAAAGGATGCGCCCAGGCGTGCGCGTGGTTAACTTGAAAACATGATTTGCGAAGACCCTCTGCGTCGCCGTCACCCGTGAGCTCGCTCCTGGCTCCCGCCCCCAACGACCCCGTTGCCACGCCGCCGGCCCGGCGCCCCGGCTCCGTCCGCCGCACCTCCACCATGCTCATGTCGTGGCCCGGTGGTCTGGGCACGGAGTTGCACCTCGACGGGCGGGCCCGCGATCTCCTGACACCCTTCGCCGGCGATCCCGTCGTACTGGCCGCCACCGACCTCAACGCGGTCACCGGCCAGACACATGACATCCAACAGATCGAGGCGGCGCCGGGAGTCGATGAACTCCATCGACTCATCGGCCGGCGGGCCCGCGGCAACCTCCGCAAGGCGATCGCGGAGGAACTGCCAGAAGAAGTGGAGGCGGGGACTCCGCTCTATCTGCTTCTCGACGACCTCGCCGGGGCCGCGCTGATTTCCGGCTTTGCCTTCTTCGTCTGGGCGGACGAAATCCCCGGATTCCACGAGCGGATGGCTGCGGCACCGCCGGTCATGATCGGCATCTGTTCGGGCTTCCAGCAGGGATCGAGCGCGCTGAATCTCGACGGCACCCTCAAGAGTGTGAGCAAGAACACCGGCCGGCCTGGGCCGCTGGTTGATCCGGCCGACCCTCTCGGCTGGCACGATGTCCCCGACCATCCCGCAATCGCCATGCGCCGGGCCCGCCGGATCGACGTGTGGGAGGACAGCGGAGAGATCCGGATCGATGCCATGTTCCGCGACAGCTGCTGGAACCCTGCCGGCGAGGAAGAGGTCGTGCACGAGTACGAGATTCTCGGGTCGGCAGATGCAGAGACCGGGACACTCGTCTCGGTGACCGCCGTCCCCCGCGTGTTGCCCTATTCCGAATGCCCTGGTGCGGCACCCAACGCCGCATGGATGGAAGGCACACCGCTCCGCACCATGCGCCGGGAGGTCTTGGAGCGGCTGCGCGACACCGATTGCTGCACCCATCTCAACGACGGGTTGCGCGCGCTGGCGGAAGTACCGATCCTCGCCGCCATGCTCCCCGACAACCGGACACGCTGAACGAACGTGGGCAAGACCGACGTCGCCCCTGCGGTACGGAGTGGACGCCCCCGGCGCTTCGAGACCGAGGATGAGCTGCGCATTTTGCTCAATGCAGCATTCGTCGTCATGGAGCGCAACGGCTACACCGACGCGGCCGTGGCCGACATCCTCGACGAGGCCGATCTCTCGACGCGCTCGTTCTACCGGCACTTCGAATCCAAGGATCAACTTCTCTGCGCCCTCTTTCGCCGCGAGGCCGACGCGGCGGCGGCACGCCTGCGGGCCAAGGTCGATGCCACACGAAACCCGCGCGAGGCACTGCGAGGGTGGATCGACGAGATCCTCAGCTTCGGCCACGATCGGGCCAACGCGGCCCGCATCAGCGTGCTCGGGTCTCCCGGAGCCATGAGGGCCGAGGGCTACGCCGAAGAAATGAACCATGCCGCGCGAATCCTGACCGCACCGTTAGAGGACCTTCTCCGCCGGGGCGCGGCTGACGGATCCTTTCCCGACGTCAATCCGGCCGCCGACGCGCCGTTGATTCAGTCGGTCGTCTGGGCGGCGGCGGGGCTCAATCCGGCCCGGGACACGCCGTCCTCACGGGCGGAGGCGGCGCACCACGTGCGGTCGTTCTGCGAGCGGGCGCTGGGCGTGACGTCTGGGAACTGACCAGCACCGACGTCGCGTTGTCGCGTTGTCAGAGCGTGGCGTGCTCTGTGAGCGACCAGAGGGCCGGCTCGCCGTCCTGGACGTCCACCACGCCGTCGATCTCCAGCACGCGTAGGTGCGAGACGGCCTCGCCCACGGCGGCCCGGCGCATGAACCCGGCGATGTCGTCCCAGGGACGTGACCACTTCATGTGCTGCGCCACGTGCCATGCGCTTTGCGGACCCTCGCGCAGAATGGCGATGACCTCGCCGAAGCGTTCGCGGTGGTGCTGGCGCAGCTCCTCCAGGCGGGTGTGCAGGTCGTCGAACCGGTACTCATGGGCTGGCAGCACCTCGCTGACCTCGTAGGGCTCGAGCTTGTCGAGCGAGGCCAGGTAATCTCCCAGCGGGTTGGCTCCGGCTTGCGGGTGGTACGGAATGTTGGGCGTGATGCGCGGCAGCACGTGGTCGCCCGAGAGCATGAGCTCCTGCGTCGCCTCGTAGAAGCACAGATGCCCGGGTGAGTGGCCCGGCGTCCAGATGGCGGTGAGGTCCCAGCCGGGCACCTCGGGTCGCGCCCCGTCCTCGAACAGGATGTCGGGCACCACGGCATCGACCAACTGCCGCACCGGCATAGCCGCGTTCTGCAACGGCTCAAGTTCCTCTGCCGGCGCGCCCATGCGCCGGAGGGCGGCGGCCACCCGGTCCAACAGGTCGTCGGGTTCTTCGTAACGGTCGTGAATGAGTTCAGCGTCGGCCGGGTGCAGCGAGATCCACGCGCCCGAGGCCTCCCGGATGCGCCCGGCCAGTCCGTAGTGGTCCGGGTGGATGTGGGTCACCATGACGCCCTGCACGTCTGCGATGTCGCACCCCGCCTCCTTCATGCCGGTAGACAGCGCACCGAAGGCATCATCGGTGTTCCAGCCGGCGTCGATCAGGTACGGGCCGCGGTCCGTCTCGAAGACGTAGACCAACACGTAACGCAACGAGTTGTTCGGGAGCGGTACCGGAATGCTCCACAGCCCGTCCCGCACCTTCTCGACGGCCGGGAAGGGGTCGTTGGCGGCGGCGGCGCCCCGGGCGCGCTGGGCGTGGGGTGTTCCCTGAGGGGGATGCGAGTGCTTGTGCTCGTGACGCGACGTCTCGGTCACGATTGGGGCTGGGACGCGGACGGCGACGGCCCGCGGGGCTCCCGGGGTAGGCCTAGTCCCCGCTCGGCAATCAGGTTGCGCATGATCTCGTTCGACCCTCCTGCAATCGTCCAGGCACGAGCGTAAAGGAAGGCGTCCTGCCAGCGCCCATCCTCCTCCGCCAACTCGTCGCCCTCAACCGCCATGGACCGGGGGCCGAGCAGGGCCAGGGCCGCCTCGGTTGTCTCCAGGTTGAGCTCGCTGAACCAGATCTTTGCGATCGGGGCGTCGGCCGGCGTGATCTGGCCCTTCACCGCCTTGGTCGCCATGCGCTGACCAAGGTGGCGCTGAATGCGGGACCGGGCCGCCAGATCCCCGATCTGCTGACGCACTGCACCGTCGTCAATGGCCGGCCGGCCCCGTCGCCGGCTGCGCTGCGCCAGCCGGACAAGCCGCTGCCCGGGGTCGTTCCCCCCGCCACCGCCGGCACCACCCACCCCGGTGCGCTCCTCGGCCAGGCTGGCACCGGCGACCCGCCAACCCTCGCCGGGAGCGCCGATGACATTGGCGGCAGGGATCCGCACCTCGTCGAAGAAGACCTCGTTGAAGTCGGTCGTGCCGGTCATTTCCCGGAGCGGGCGGACGTCGACGCCGGGGCTGTGCATGTCGAGGATGAACGCGGTGATGCCGCCGGCGCCCTCGACCGGCTCGGTGCGGGCCAGCAGGTAACCGAAGTCGGCCCACTGAGCCCACGTGCTCCACACCTTCTGCCCGACCACGGCGTACTCGTCGCCGACGCGAGTGGCGCGTGTCCGCAACGACGTCAGATCGCTGCCGGCATCGGGCTCGCTGAAGAGCTGGGTCCAGATGTGCTCGCCACGCGCCATGGCGGGGAAGTAGGTGGCGCGTTGCTCGTCAGTGCCGAAGTGCTTGAGCGCACCCGCCACGAGCGGGTTGCCGAGCACGTGCGGCACGCCGGCCGCGCCGAGCTCCTGTTCGAGAATCCGTTGCTCGTAGGGATCGCTCCGTACGGTAGCCACCGAGAAGCGGTCCAGCCGGTACCCCGCCTCGTCCAGCGCACGGACGTATCCGCGCAGCAACTCGACGTCATCGGCCCGGTCGGGCACACGCACCCCGGTGCGCTGCTTCCATGTCAAGACCGGCTTGTGCGCCGCAATGAACGACCGCAGCGTCGTCCGGTAGTCGTCGTAGCCGTCGGGAATGGGAGGAACGATCACATCCATGTCGTCAACCCTCCGTCCCAGTTCCTATCGCCACCGCGTCCTCCAGCAATTGCACGAGGCGCTCGCGGTGCCACGCCCCGTCGCCGTAGAGCACCTGGTTCACCTTGGCCCGGCGGGTGAAGAGATGGACGTCGTGCTCCCAGGTGAAGCCGATGCCGCCGTGCAGCTGGAGCGCCTCACCACAGATGAAGGCGAACGCGTCGTCGACGTACGCCCCCGCGGTGGCGACCGCCTCCGCCGCGTCGTCGAGGTCGTCACCGAGCGCGAGGGCCGCATAGTGCGCTGCCGCCCGCATGGCCTCGAGCCGCAGGAGCAGGTTGGCGAGCCGGTGCTTAATCGCCTGAAAACTCCCTATGGTGCGGCCGAACTGCACTCGCTGCTTCAGATAGTCCACCGTGGCTTCGAACAGGACGTCCGCCGCGCCAACGGACTCGGCTGACTGCAGCACGGTGGCGAGCGCCACGCAGTAGTCCACCGCGTCCTGTCCGCCGGACAAAGAGTGGGCGGACTGGACCGTGACACCCTCGAAGCGAACCTCGGCGAAGCGCCGCGTCACGTCGAGCCCGGACAGCGTCCGCGCCGACAGACCGGGACTGGGAGACGGAACGAGGAACGAGGTGACCGCACCATCGGGGTCGTTCGCGACGACCAGGAGCACCGAGGCGTTCTCGGCTGCCTGGACGTAGCGGGCCACTCCGTCGAGCCGCCAGCCTCCGTCACCCGCCGGGACGGCCCGCACCTCGACCGAGGAGGGCTCGGGTGACCCGTCGCCGCTGAGGCACCAGGCCGCCGTCGCTTCCCCACTGGCCAGACGCGGCAAGGACTCGGCGGCCTGGGCCTCGGTGCCGAAGCGGGCCACGGCGCCGGCGACCACGTTGCAGGGAACGAACGGGCCGGGATGCAGCGTCCGGCCGAGTTCCTCGGCCAGGACAACCAGGTCGACCAGCGGCTGCTCGGTGATGCTGCCTCCTCCGCGCTCGGTCGGGATGAGCATGGCTGTCCAGCCCAGTGCGGCGCCCTGCCGCCAGAGGTCGGCATCGAAGACGTCGGGCGCTTCGATCGATCGCCGAGTGTCCGCCAGCGACTGATGCTCGGCGAGGAAGCGGCGCGTGGCGGCGCGCAACAGCTCCTGATCCTCGCCGAACCCGAAGTCCACGGC
>DATCEZ010000320.1:0-3640 GCA_036509775.1 Acidimicrobiales bacterium | reverse complement strand
CCGGGACCTCCACCAGGGTACGAAACACCAGGGGCGTGGCCAGGTTGTAGGGCAGGTTGGCCACTAGGGACCAGGGGCCACTGCCTCGCTCGGCCAGGAGGGCGGCCACATGGAGCGTCATGGCGTCGCCCTCGACCACCTCGGCGCCGATCGGCTCGGCCACCGAACGCAGGACGGGGAGGATGTAGCGGTCGAGCTCGACGGCGACCACCCGGGCTCCGGTTTCGGCCAGGGCCAGCGTCAGGGAGCCCAGGCCGGCCCCGAACTCGAGCACCGAGGAATCGGGACCGATTTCGGCCAGGCGGGCGATACGCCGGACCGTGTTGGGGTCAGCGACGAAGTTCTGACCCAGGGCCCGACTCGGCCGCAGCCCGTGCGCCGACAGCAGGTTCGCGATGTCGGCGCCGGAATGGGTCACCAGGAGATTGTGACGTCCACCACTCCCTGGCTGAGGCCGCCGATCTGTGAGAAGCCCGACGGCGACATGTCGACCACCCGCGGGTAGCCCGCGGCCTCACGGTCATCCACCGTGCATTCGGTGGAGGCACCGGTCGCGTTGTTCACCACAGTGAGCACCGTGCCGAACGGCAGCGTCGGGCTGGCGCAGTAACCGGCCGGTGCGGCCCCGTACCACGTGGCCTCACCACCTTCACTGGCCGTCGGCGCGGGCGGCGGTGGCGGCGCGGTGGTCGTCGTCGTGGTCGGTGGTGGTGGCGGCGCCGTCGTTGTCGTGGTCGGCGGCTCCGTCGTCGTGGTGGTCGGTGCTGCGGTAGTCGTCGTGGTTGCGAGCGCGGTCGTCGTCGTGTTCGGCGCTTGATACGCGACGAGGTTCGACGACAGGTTCACACCGTTGCGCGCAGACGGTTGCACGACATGTGGCTGAGTTCCGTGCGCGCTCCGTGCCGCGGCCTGTGGCCGCGATCCGTGCGCTGACGCGCTTTGCAACAACAGGAGAGGCAACCCGAACAACGTGCCACAAATGACTGCAGCTACGCCGAGGCGCCTCCCCCCAGTGCTCTGGTTCCGCAGGGCTCCACCCTTCTCCGGCGACTCAGTGCACCCGCGCCGACACACGAGTGGCGAGGGGATTCTGGAGAAGTTAGATAACCAAACGCGAAGCACGCAAACCCGAAAACGAACGAAACCTTTTCGCGCGCTCTTTTCCCAGGTCACGCACCGTGCGGTTCGCGATATTTAGATGAACTCCCTGGTCACCTGCAGTTTATCGTCAAATTCAACGTCAAACACCCAGGTCACAAGGTTCTTGTATTACGCACAACAGCAGGTGGTTTAGCCCCCTGTGGAAAACACCATGGCGGCCGCGGCGGCGCTGCGCTCTCTCACTTCATCGACCGTGCAGCCCTTCACCGCGGCGATGGCGTCACCGACGAACGGAAGGTATGCCGGCTCGTTGGTGCGCCCCCTGTGCGGCACCGGCGCGAGGAACGGGCTGTCCGTTTCCACCAGCAATCGGTCAAGCGGACAGCGCGCCGCCGCCTCCCTGACATCGGTCGCGTTCTTGAAGGTCACGATGCCGCTGAACGACACGTACATGCCGGCCCGCAGACAACGCTCGACCTCGTCGGGACCGCCAGTGAAGCAGTGCAGCACGGTGCGTTCGGGCACGCCTTCGGCGTCCAACACGTCGAACAGATCGGGCCACGCGTCACGCGCGTGGATCACGAGCGCCAGGTCGTGCGCGTGCGCCAACGCAATCTGCGCAGCGAAGGCACTGCGTTGCGCGTCGCGCGGAGAATTCTCATAGAAGTAGTCCAGCCCACACTCGCCCACCGCCACCACGGCGCCGTCGTGCGCCGCCAGCTCGCGCGCCAGCAGGGCGGCCACCTCGTCGACACCCTCGCTCGCCTCGTGGGGGTGCAGTCCGATGGAAGCCCATGCCCGCGGCACCGCTCCCGCCCCGGCCGTGGCCCGAGCCACCGCCACCGCCTGCTTCGAGGTGGTGATGCCCGTGCCGATGCAGACCATGCGCGTGATCCCGGCCTGGGCGGCCCGGGCCAGGACGGGCGCGAGGTCGGTCCCCTCGACCGGATCGTCGGGGAGGTACTCCTCCTGGACGTGGCAGTGCGAGTCGAACCAACCGCTCACGGTCAGCCCTTCCGGCGCGGGAAGAGAGGATCCCCCTTCACCACGGCGGCGCCGCCTTCGTAGCCGCCCCACCGCGCGTCCTGCGGAACGCTGGCGGTCGAGGGGTCGCCCGCCAGCCCGATGCGGCGCCAGACCTCGACTGCGGTCGACGGCATGGCCGGTGCAATGAGGACGGCCACAATCCGCAGCACTTCCAGCGCGTCGCCCAGGACGGCGTCGACGTCGGGCCCGGGCTCCATCTTCCACGGCTCGGCCGACTCGAGCTCGGCGTTCGCCGCGCCGATCAGCCGCCACGTCTCCTCGAGCGCCTCGTGCGGCGCCCAGCGGGCCCAGGCTGCCGTGACCGACTCCAGCACGCTTGCCGCCACCGCGCCCAGCTCGCTGGCCGGGTTGCAGGCGGGCCCGACGCCACCGCACTTCGAGATGACGACCGTGGTGACACGCGACACGAGGTTGCCGAGGTTGTTGGCCAGGTCGGTGTTGTAGCGCGCCACGATGCCCTCGTAGGAGAACTCGCCGTCGCCACCCAGCGCCACCTCGCGCAGGAGGTGGTAGCGCAGCGGGTCGACCCCGAAGTCGTCGGCCAGGGCCAGGGGCGACACGTCGGTGATCTTGAGCGCCTCGGCGCCTTCGCCGCCGGCCAGCCCGGAGGCGATCATGGTCTTGCCGAGCTTCTGCCCGCCCATCAGCAGGTAGCCGTGCACGAAGATCTCCTCGGGCGGCGCCAGGTCGGCCGCCATGCACATGGCGGGCCACCAGACGCAGTGGAACTTGAGGATGTCCTTGCCGATGAGATGGTGGGCGGCGGCCCAGCGCGGCTCGAACACGGCGGGATCGCCCCCGTAGCCGGCGACCGTTAGGTAGTTGATGAGCGCGTCGTACCAGACGTAGAAGACGTGACCGCTGTCCCAGGGCACGGGCACGCCCCAGGTGAAGGATGTGCGGGTGATCGACACGTCGCGCAACCCGCCCCGGATGAACCCCAGAGCCTCGTTGCGCTTGGAAGTCGGGCGGACGAAGTCGGGGTGGCTGTCGTAGTACTCGAGCAGGCGCTCCTCGAACTGGCTGAGCTTGAAGAAGTAGTTGTCCTCCTTCATCTCAATGACGGCGCGGCCGTGGACCGGGCACTTGCCGTCCACGAGCTGGTCTTCGAGGTAGTAGTCCTCGCACGAGACGCAGTAGAGGCCCGAGTACGAGCCGAGCTCAATGAACCCGTTGTCGTAAATGCGCTGCAGGAACTGCTGGACCACCGCGTAGTGACGCGGCTCGGTCGTGCGGATGAAGTCGTCGTTGGCGATGTCGAGGCGCCGCCACGCCTCTACGAAGCGCGCCGAGGTACGGTCCGTCCACTCCTGGGGCGTGGTGCCGTTCGCCTCGGCTGCCTCCACGATTTTGGCGCCGTGCTCGTCGGTTCCGGTCATGAACCAGACGTCGTCCCCCAGCAGGCGGTGCCAACGGGCCAGGGCGTCGGCGTTGACCGTCGTGTACGCCGTGCCCACATGCGGCGCGTCGTTGACGTAGTAGATCGGGGTCG
>DATCEZ010000319.1:0-9879 GCA_036509775.1 Acidimicrobiales bacterium | reverse complement strand
GAATCGACTGAGTGACCATTGGCCCTACCGGCCGCCCCGCCGATACGACACCCTTACTGGAGGATTACGACAGGAGGGGATCCATGACACCTGCACAACGCTGTGACGAGATCGTGCGCCTGATCGAGTCGGTACTCGTCGAGACCCAGGGCGAACTTTCGGGACCTTCGGCTCTGTCAGATCGGAGCGTGAACGCGTACCGTCATCACGGAGGTGAGCGTAGTGGAGACTGAGGAAGTGGTGGCGGACACGGTGCGCCGATGGGTCAACGCCGAGATCACCGGGGATCGACTGCTGGCCGATCGAGCCGTCAACTGCGCCCTCAGCTCCTACGCCGGAGGTGCGTCGGCGGCCGAGGCGATCGAGGAGGCTCGGACGTTCGTGCGGGCTTGGGTTCATCATCCTTCCCATTGGCACCGTGATTTCGCGGTACCCGCTCCTAAGAGTGTCGTAGCCTCGGTAGGTGCACTCTGAGGGCATCTACAGATGACCTCGTCAGACGTCGCAGACCACGGCGGGCCTCGTGAGACAGCGCGTTCATGGCATCGAGGTTACGCGTGCAGAAGCGCAGCCACGGCGCTCTCGAGCTGTCAGGCGACCCGGTTCTAATGCAGAAGGCGTCGGCCGGACTGGACGAGAGAGGCCAAAGCCGACGCCGTCGACAAAGCGTCGGAACTCTTGGTTTCGCTTTCCCCGGGGCCGAGTCGACAGCGCTCAGCTGGGCTCGTGCCCGAGGTGACGATCTGCCTCGGCGCCCACCTTCTTGGCAATCCTCTGTATGAGCCCCAAGGCGACACGATCGTCGGCCCCCTGGGGAATTACTGCGACGTCGCTGTCGAGATCGCTGGCATCCGCCGGAAGCTCGACGCAGACCGGGACCGAAGGGTGCAAGCGCCGGTGGGCCTCGAGGAGCGAGCGACCGGGCTGGCCTGGTTGCGCATCCACGATGACGTCGGCGTCGGCCGCCAACGGGCACGGCTCGCCTCGCAGTGCTGGACAACGCGACCATTGGTGCGTTGGTCCGGGGCACGTCAGAAGCTGGAACCCGGCGGTATGAGCCGCCGCTTCGGCGTGCCAGCGCCCGCCGGGAATCTCGACGAGGAGTCGGGGGCGATCGTGTGCTCCGGGCCATGACGGCATTCGTTTCGTCGTACCGATGACGACTCGGACGGTGGCGGGCTGGTCTTCATGTTCGATGAATGCGAGTCCACGGGCCCCGAGCATCGCCAGCATGCGGCGGTTGGCGATGAGAACGTCAGCATGCAAATTGTGAATGCCGGTGGCAGCCGCCTCTTCGACCAGAGCATCGAGGAGGTATGGGCCCAGCCATCCTCGAGCGTCTTCGGCGACGGTGATGCCAAGCTCGGCGTCACCGTCGGGAAGAACCGCATATGTCGCTTCGGCCACAATTCTCTCGGAGCCGTCCGCCGCCCTGATGACCGCCACTAAACCCATATCTCCGTATTGGGCGACCTCGGTCATCTTCTCAACGAAGTCTTCCGGCGGGGCGTGAGCCGTGAAGAAGCGGCGGTACAGGTCGTCTTCATCGAGCCCGGCGTACAACGCCACGAGCCCACCGGAGTCGGAACGTGTCATTGGTCGAATCGTCAGTCGGCGACCGCCGGGCAGCGGAATACGCCGAAGATGCTCGGTCACGGAGGAGTCGGTGGGAGGGTCCGTCCCCTGAGGCTAAATCTTGGACGATGACGGCGACGGAAGGAGCGCTCGCCATCGCCTGGTCGGTCTGCGCAGGCTGACTATGGCGCTCCCTTCTCGCCTGAGATTCGGACTCAGAGGGTCCAATGGCCCTAGGGCGAACGGGGCTGGTGCCGCAGACTGGGTGGGTGACCGGTTTCCGACAGCGGCGGCTCCAGAGCTCAGCGAGGGGCGCTCGTACTGCGTCAATGGAAGCCGTGACGGGGATAAGGCGCTGGATCGTGCTGTCGGTGTTGTGCGTGAGTCTCCTGTTGATCAGCCTGGACACCACCGTCTTGAACGTGGCCATGCCGACGGTCGTCCGCAGCCTCAAGGCCACGTCCAGCCAGTTGCAATGGATGGTCGACGCCTATGCCGTGGTGTTCGCCGGCCTCCTGCTGACCTTGGGCAGCTTGGGTGACCGGGTGGGTCGGAAGTGGGTCTTCCTGGCGGGCCTGGTCGTCTTTGCCGCTGGGTCCGCCGGATCGGCCTTCTCGGGCACCCCTGACCGCCTGGTCCTCGCTCGGGCCTGCATGGGCATCGGAGCAGCCGGGATCATGCCTTCGACGCTGTCCATCCTCTCCAACGTCTTCACGGAGGAGCGGGACAGGAGTCGGGCCATCGGCATCTGGTCGGGTACGACCGGTTTGGGCGTAGCCACAGGACCGATTGTCGGTGGATGGCTGCTGGCGCACTTCTGGTGGGGCTCGGTGTTCCTGATCAACGTCCCTATCGCCGTGCTCGGCCTGATCGCCGCCGCTCTCCTCGTCCCTAACTCGTGGAACATCGCCGCCAGACGGTCGGATCCCATCGGTGCGCTGCTCTCCATGCTCGGGTTGGGGGGGCTGCTTTGGGGGATCATCGAGGCTCCCAGCCGCACGTGGACGTCCCCTCTGGTGCTGGGAACTCTGGCCGGCGCTGTCATCGTCCTCGGTGCCTTCGTGTACTGGGAGCGTCATTGCGATCATCCGATGCTGCGCCTCAGCTTCTTCCGCTCGCCGCGGTTCAGCGCCGCCATCGCCGCCATGGGGCTCGTTCTGTTCGCCTTGCTGGGCATGTTCTTCCTCCTGACCCAATGGCTGCAATTCTCTCTGGGCTACAGCCCGCTGCAGACCGGTCTGCGCGTGGGGCCCATCGCTCTTGTGCTGCTCGTGGCCGCGCCGCTGTCAACCGTCCTGGTACGGGCTGTGGGCACCAAGGCAGTCGTCGCCTCCGGCCTGTCCCTGATCGCCGTCGGGCTGGGCCTGCTCTCGCGGACGACGGTCTACGGCGGCTACACCGATGCGCTGCCCCTCTTCATCCTCATCGGGCTGGGTACGGGCCTTGTCCTGGCGCCGTCAATCGAGTCCGTCCTCGGATCCCTCCCGCGCCAGGAGGCGGGAGTGGGATCGGCCACGAGCGACACCGCCCTGCAGCTCGGCGGCGCCCTGGGAGTCGCCGTGCTTGGTACCGCGCTCAACATCCGCTATCAGAGTCGCATGACGCCACTGCTAGCCCACGAGCCGATTCCCGGCGACATCCGACGCCTGATCTTGGGATCGTTCGGCGGTGCCCTGGGCGTGGCCCAGCACGTGGGCGGAAACCTGGGCGCCGAATTGGCCGACGTGGCCCGGCGGTCATTTGTGAGCGGCATGGACCTGGGACTCGTGGTCGGCGCGGCCGTGGTCGGTGTGGCTGGGGTGGTCGTGATCGCCGTTCTGCCGAACCGGGCCCCGGACCACCCTCATGAAGACGTACCGGGACCATCGATGTCGTCGGGGCCCGTTGCCGCCACCGCCATACATCGCCACGAGACGCACACGGGGCGAGCCGAGGTGGCGCCGTCGGCGTCGACGGCTTGGAGGAAGGCGAATCCCGGCCAATCGCACGACCATGCTGGGCCGATGCCGGATCAGCGCCGTCGTCGCCATCGGCGATGGCCTTGGATCCTCGTCGGCGTGGTCGTCCTCGTCGCCGGCGCCGGGGCCGCCGTGATCTGGCTGACGCCGAGCCGGGCCAGACCGGTGGCCCTACGAGAGGCCGAGAGCCGGTTGGGACACAGTGGTACCGGGAGCGGTGGAGCTGCCCGACCGGCTCCCGGGGTCTACGAGTACCGCGGCTCGGGCACCGAGAGCTTGTCGTTGCCTCCACTGTCCCAGGCGGAAGGACCGTCCATGCCCGGGACGGTCACTCTGCGGGGATCGAACTGTTGGGTCTTCAGGATCGACTACAGCACCCATCATTGGGAGACATGGGAGTACTGCCTCCGCGGCGGCGACCTGTGGGAAGCGGGTGGTCAGTCATGGCAGCTGTGGTCCATCGGCCCGTTCAACTTCAACAACCTGAGCTCGTTCACCTGCGCCCGTTCG
The DNA here is from genome assembly GCA_036509775.1 of Acidimicrobiales bacterium. Classification (GTDB taxonomy): domain Bacteria; phylum Actinomycetota; class Acidimicrobiia; order Acidimicrobiales; family RAAP-2; genus Bog-473. The sequence goes on along the minus strand of DATCEZ010000319.1, from coordinate 5,836 downwards.
ATGGTCCTCCCGGCCAGGGCCACGACAAGTGGGCGGTGGATGGCGCGCTGCACCGGGACCAACACGGCGGTGAAGGGGGCGACGGTGAGCACGGGACCCTACACCTTCAAAGGCCTGGCCACTCTGTCGGTCGGCGGCCGGCGCATCCCGGCCGCGCATTTCCTGCGGTTGCGGACGGACTCAGGCGCGCAGCATGGCACCGAGCGTTCCGACGTGTGGTTCAGTCGGAGCACCGGCCTGCCCCTACGCTTGCAGCAGACCATCCAGGTCACGAGTTCGACCCCCTTCGGGACCTCCACATACCGGCAGGTCGGAGTTCTCTCGCTGGTCTCCATGACTCCTCACGGTTGACCGAAGCCACCGGGGTAAGTCAATGGGCCGGATGCGTGCTGTGGGGGCCGGTGCGCGCCGCGGGACCGGCGAGGCTGCCCTGGCGACGGCGCTGGGCCCAGCGGGTCACCACCCGCTCCTGCTGTTCGAGTTCATCGAGTCGCAGCTGCAGGCGGCGAAGGGCGTCCTCGAGGGCCGGCAGACGGTGGCGCTCGATGGCTCGTAGCCGCCGGTCGTTCGCACGCAACTCGGCGTCGATGAGCCTCCACGATGCGTCCGTCTCGGCGTGAGCGAGGGCCGCCTCGAGGGCCCGTCGGTAGGCGGCGGCTGCCGGTGCGACGGCGGCGTTGGGGGCCGCGGCCGAGGCTGGCGGTAGAGCAACGAAAGTAGCTGTCGGCGTCCCGGGGTGACGAACGCCCATGGTGTTTCGCCACGTCACCTCGACGGTCGCCCGTCCGGCGACAGCGGCGGCGGCCAGAGAGACGTCGGACGCCCCGCCGAGCGCGGTGGCGCGAAGGCCCCAGCGTTCGGCCTCGGCGCACGAGACGGTCCAAAGTCGCCGGTTCTCGGCGCGCACAGCGGCAAGCCGGTCGTGCTCCCGCAACAGCAGTTGCCGCTTTCGGTCGAGCAGCTCCAGGCTGCGCCGGGCGGACCCAAGGCGACCGAGCAGCCACAGCCGCCCGGCCCGACCCGGTGGGATCGGCTCAGCCACGGCGCTCTTGTCCACCGGTGTCGGGAGCGACCCACGTCGCCGGCACGTCGGCGCGCTCGGGCGGTTCGTCCGCGGGCCTGTCGTCAGCTTTCGTCTCGTCTCCGCGGTAGTGGGCGGTCACATCGGCGGCCGAGAGCATCGTGAGCTCGCTCCGGGGGAGTTCGGACACCACCTGCCAGGCGCGATCCAACGTGTCCTCGAGAGAACGGCTTTCTCCCGTGCCCTGGGAGACGAGCACCGAGTTGAAGGCGTCGGCAAATGACAGGTAACGCTGGTCCGTCTCCGTCAACGCACCGGCGCCGATGAGTTCCGCGAGGTCCCGCACCTGACGGGCATGCGACAGAGCGGCCACGAGCTGTGAGGCGATGCCTGGATGATCGCTCCGGGTGAGGCCCTCGCCGACACCCTTGCGCATGAGACGGGAGAGCGACGCGAGGACGTCGACGGGCGGATAGAGCCCACTGCCGTGCATCTCGGGCGACAAGACGATCTGCCCCTCGGTGATGTAACCCGTGAGGTCGGGCACGGGATGAGTGATGTCGTTCGCGGGCATGGTGAGCACGGGTACCTGGGTCACGGACCCGGCGCGTCCACGTATCCGTCCACACCGCTCGTAGAGCGAGGCCAGGTCGCTGTACAAGTAGCCGGGATAGGCGCGTCGACCGGGAACCTCTCCTCGGGCCGCTGACACCTCGCGTACGGCCTCGCAGTAGCTGGTCATGTCGGCTAGGACCACGAGGACATGGTGGCCGAGGTCGAAGCCGAGGTACTCGGCGACGGTGAGCGCCACGCGTGGAGCGAGGATCCGCTGGACGACGGGGTCGTCGGCTGTGTCCAAGAAGAGTGCCAGCTCCCCCGCCGCAGCACGGGGCTCGAGAGCGTCGCGCATCGTCGCCGCATCCGCATGCGTGAGCCCCATGGCTACGACCACCACTTTGAACTGCTCGCCGGCGATGTTGGCCTGGACGGCGATCTGAGCCGCCAGCTCGAAGTGGGGAAGGCCGGCAGAGGAGAAGACGGGGAGCTTCTGGCCGCGCACCAGAGTGGTCAGGGCGTCGATGACGGAGATCCCGGTGAGGATGGGGTCGATCGGCACAGCGCGCCCGGTGGGGTTGAGTGGCGATCCGGCCACGGCACGGGTGGTCGCACCGAGCATGGGAGGTCCACCGTCGAGGGGTTCGCCCATACCGTTCCACACCCGGCCGAGCCATCCCTCACCGACCGGGATCTGGAGGGGGTGGGCGTCAAAGGCCACCGAGACGGTATCGGGATCGATGCCGGCCGTGCCTTCCAAGACCTCGATCACGGCCAGATCGCGGTGGACCTCCAACACCAGACCACGACGGACCTCGCCAGACGCCAGGCGGACCGTGGCCAGGGCGTCGAAGCCGATGCCCTCGACGCCTCCCACCACGAGCAGCGGTCCGGCCGCCTCACGGGCCCCGCGGTATTCGAGCGGGACGTTCGGCGCGTGGTCCGCCGTCGGGGTCATTTCCAATTCTCCAGTGCGGCCAGCATCTCGTCGCGTCGACGCTCCACGCCGGCGGCATCGTCGGGTCCGACCTCATCGCGTATCCGGACGACGCCCGACGTGTCGATCTCCTCCACCGCCGACGCTGGATGACCCTGGTCGACCAGGGCGAGGAACCGGTCGTACAGGGCCAGCACCAGCTCGAGCAGCGCCTCCTGTTTGGCGGGGGTGCAGGGGCCGTCGTTGACGCTCTGGGCGCTTTGCTGGAGCACCGCCTCGCGCAGCAGCCGGCCCGCCAAGAGCGTTACCCGTTCGCGGCCGGGCAGCGAGGCGAGGCCGACGAGCTCGACCATGGGCGCTAGCCGGTCTGCCTCGGCCAGAAGCGCTACCGCTCGGGCGCGATCCCGGGCCCATGCCGGGCGGCCCTCCGAGGCGTGCCATGCACCCACGCTCTGCGCGTCGCGCGAAAAGGATCTCCGCCACGTGACCGCCGGATAGTGGCGGGCGTAGGCAAGGTCGCGATCGAGCGACCACAGGCACCGCACGAAGCGCTCGGTGTGGGCTGTCACCGGCTCGGCCATATCACCGCCGGGCGGTGAGACGGCGCCGATCGCCGTGACCGAGCCCTCCTCACCGCCGAGCGTCGTGACCCTCCCGGCGCGCTCGTAGAAGGCGGCCAAGGCCGAGGCGAGCCCCGCCGGGTAGCCCTCCTCGGCCGGCAGTTCGCCGCTGCGCGAGGAGAACTCACGAAGCGCCTCCGCCCATCGCGACGTGGAGTCAGCGAGAAGCACCGTGTCGTAGCCCATGTCGCGGTAGAACTCGGCGACAGTCATGCCCGTGTGGATGCTCGCCTCGCGCGCCATCACAGGCATGTTGGAGGTGTTGGCGATCACCACCGTCCGTTCGAGAAGACTGCGACCCGTTCTCGGGTCGTCGAGCTTGGACAGGTCCGCCAGGGCGTCGGCCAGTTCGTTACCGCGTTCCCCGCATCCCACAAAGACGACCACATCGGCCTCGCACCACTTGACGAGTTGCTGCAGGAGCACGGTCTTGCCTGTCCCGAACCCCCCGGGAACGGCCGCAGTGGCCCCCTTGGCAATCGGGAAGAGCAGGTCGACGACCCGCTGGCCTGTCAACAATGGTGCCGAGAGTTCGAGACGGGCGCGGACGGGACGTGGCGCACGAACCGGCCACTGTTCACTAATCGCCACGGGTGACCCGCCGATCGAGGCGATGGGCTCGTCATCGTCGACCTCGCCGTCGCCGGCCACCCAATCCACCGGCCCCGCGGTCCCGGGGGGGATGAGCACACGATGATCGACGCCGGACGGTGTCGGGACCGTGCCGAGAAGGTTGCCCGGTGCAACGACAGTTCCAGGAGAGACGGCCGGCGCGAACGGCCACCGTCTCCGGGTGCCGGTCTGCCGGAGGGCGCCGGCGGACAACCACAAAGGCTGGCCGGTCAGAGGGCGCAGGAGCCCGTCGAAGATGCCTCCGAGGAGGTCGGGGCCGAACCGGGCGGACAGGGGATGTCCCTGTCCGAGGGCCGGGTCTCCGACCCGCAGTCCACCGGTGTACTCGTAGACTTGGGCGGTGAGAAGACCCTGTCGCACCGAGACCACCTCGGCGGCCAAGCTGTTGTGGCCCACTTCCACGACGTCGAGGACAGCGACCTGATCGAGCCCCTCGATCTCCACGAGTGGGCCGTTCACCCGCACCACCCGTCCCGGGCCCGGGCCCGGGCGATCATCCGCCATCGCCGTGGGCGCCGTCGGGTTGCTCACGTCCACACCGCCTCAATCTCGTCGGCCAAGCACATGAGCGCGTGGTCGACCAGCGCGTCAGGTCCGAGCACCGCCCGCCGGTTGGCATCCTGGGCCACTGCGGTCACAGTGTCCGGGCCACTCCGACGCACCGACGCCGACGGCCCGACCCGGTCACGCACCAGGACCACGAGACGGTCGGCTAGTCGCCGGCCCTCGGGCGTGGACGCATCACGCGCCAACTGCTCGATCGCCCCGCTCCTGACGGCGTCGTAGGCACGTCGGCGGGCACCGAGGATCATCTCGCGCGCCTCGCGGCGTGCCGCCGCCAGCTGAGCGGCTGCGGTCGTGGTGGCCGCCTCGACGCCCTCTGCTCGGGCCTCGTCCAAGAGATGCTCGGCCTTGGCGCGGGCGCTGGCCAGCTCGACGCGGGCGTCTCCCTCGGCGTCGGAGAGCGTCATTCGGGCGCTCGCTCGCGCCGCGTCGAGGAGGGCATCGGTCACCGGCGCCAAAGCGACCTGAACGGTGGCTTGTGGCGGGTCGGATCGGGCCCTCGAGCGAGGACGGCTCGTTGTCGTTCGTGCCGGCGTCACCGTGGCATCACGACGCTCAGCACGTCCGGGCGTCCGGCCGGCTCGCTCTCCAGTGCCTCGGCCGCCTTGTAGGTGAGAACCACCAGCGCCACGTCCGCCGGCAGCGACGCCCACGCCCGGCGCACGGCGTCGGCATCCTCGGCTGCCATCACGCTGGCGCTGCCCAGCGCAAAGCCCTCGACTCTCGACGCTTCGCCGAGGACGACGAGGAGCCCCACCAATCAGGCCTTCCCGATCAGGAGGATGGCGATGACCAGGCCGTAGATGGCAATGCCCTCGGCGAGGCCGACGATGACCATGGCCCGGCCGAACATCTCGGGTCGCTCGCTCATAGCCGCCAAAGCGGCTGAGCCCGTGTACGCCACACCGATCGCGGCACCGATGGACGAGCCCGCCACGGCGATGGCCGCCCCGATGAGCGCCTGGCCACCATAGGACGAGACGCCCGACACGCCGGTGGTGGCGGCCGCACTCGGGGAGGCCGACGCGGCCAGGGCGACGAGCACGCCCGCTCCTACAAGGAGCAGCAGGTTGACGAACTTCACGACGCGCAGTGTCGCCCGCGGGCGCCTGCGGAGCTGGGCGCCGACGCCGGCCGCGGCGGCGGCGAGTAGGGGCAGACCGATCAACCAGGCGAGCATGGTGTCTCCTTCATCGAGAGCGTCGGGACACGCCATGGCCGAAACTGACGGCCTTCGGCGGTAAAGATCCTGCTGAACAGTTCGTAGTACTCGAGTCGAAGCGCTTGCACACCGGCCACCAGGCCTTCGAGGGCGAAGGCCACCGCGTTCCCGGCGACGAACACCGCGGCGGCGAGGAGGCGGAGGGCGGGACCCCGATGCCACAGGCCGGTCGTTCCTGACCATACGATGCCTCCGAGGGCGGCATGGGTCAGACCGAAGGCGGCCAGCCGGGCGAACGACACGGTGTTGGTACCGATGCGCAGGACGGCATCGAACATCTCGAC
>DATCEZ010000318.1:0-2004 GCA_036509775.1 Acidimicrobiales bacterium | reverse complement strand
CCGGTAGGGTCGCCCGCATGCCCGAGCCCGAGGATCTGTCCTTCGATGTGGTCTCGGCGGTGCACGAGAGCGAGGAGCCCGGCGTGTTCGGCGCCAACATCCACCCGCTCTGGGCCGTGGGCGACAAGGCCAACGGCGGCTATCTGCTGGCGCTCCTCGGGCGGGCCGCCCGCCTGGTGGCGCAGAGGGCCGGCGGTGCCGGCTGGGAGGTGGTGTCCGCCTCGGTCACCTACCTCCGGGCACCCGAGGCCGGCCCGGCCACGGTGCGGACGACCCTGTTGCGCAGCGGGCGCACGGCGGCCCACGTGCGCGCCGTGCTCACGCAGGACGCTGACGTGGTCGACGCCGTGTTCGTCCTCGGCGACCTCCCCGAGGAGACCGCCGTGCGCTACGACGGCACGCCGGCCTTCCACGCCGCGCCGCCCGAAGACTGCGTCCGCCTGACCCCGAAGATCCCGAACGGCGTCCACGTGGGGATCATGGACGTGCTCGACCTCAGGCTCGATCCGGCCACCGTGCCCTTCGCCGTGACCCCTCCCGCGCCGGGGACGCCGGCCGAGCTCCGGGGCTGGACACGCTTCGCCGACGGGCGCGAGCCCGACGCCCTCTCGGTGCTGTTCCTCACCGACGCCATCCCGCCGGCCACCCTCATGATCGGTTCGACCGGCTGGGTGCCCACGCTGCAGATGTCGACCTACGTGCGGGCACGGGCGGCACCGGGCTGGCTGGCCATCCGCATGACGGCCGGCCTCGTGGCCGACGGGACGGTCGATGAGACGTGCGTCGTGTGGGACAGCCGGGGCCGCTTCGTGGGCCAGTCCACCCAGCTGGCCCGGCTCCGCTTCCCCGACGAGGTCGGCTGACGATCAATCGCGGGGCCGGGCGCGGCAGTCATGCGGCCTGATCGCCGTCCTCCTCGTCGTCGGCATCCTCGTCATCCGCCTCGTAGCAATCCCACGAGCAGTACCCCCCGAGGCGCGGCGACGCCGGGTGGAACCGGCAGCGCGGGCACAGCGCCGTCGTCATGGTGCCTCTCTCCTTCGTTTTCGTTGTTCGCATTGCCATTTCCTCCCCTCGTTCTCGTACTGATTACTCGCCGCCTGTGACCAACCACGCCGCTGCGGCGTCCGCCGAATCGGTGCCTGAATGCAAAAGAGCCGCTTCCCGGTGGGAAGCGGCTCCTCGACGTCGGGACTTGTAAAAGTCCTCTACGGCGTCAGTGCCACCATCCCAATGCTCGACTTGGGAACCCCACAGATCTGTACCTCGCACATGGCCAGGCGCGACTTACCAAGGGAATTGCCCTCCTGGTCGCACCGTACGGTGATGTTGCGCTCCGTCATGATGCAGTCAGTATACGAGAGCCGATGGTGGCCCTTGAGCACTCTGGCCAAAGATCCGGCAGAGTTCATCGCCGCGTCACATGCGACGAGAGTTGAGTCGCCGGTGCCGCGGCATGGCCGCCGGGGGGCTCAGGCGGGTGTGTCGGCCAGCCGGGCGCGCAGCTCGGGCTTGATCACCTTGCCCGTCGGGTTCCGTGGGAGTTGGTCGACGAAGACGAACTGCCGCGGCACCTTGTAGTCAGCCAGCTGCTCGAGCCCGAAGGCACGCAGTTCCTCGCCATCGGCCTCCACCCCGGGGTGCAGGACGACGAAGGCCACCACATCCTCACCGAGCACGGGGTGGGGGGCACCGACGACGGCAACCTCCTTGATGGCGTCGTGCTGCACCAGGACGTGCTCCACATCGGTTGCGTGCACGTTGTTGCCGCCGCGGATGATCACGTCCTTGGAGCGGCCGACGATGTAGAGGTAGCCGTCGGCATCGAGCTTGCCCAGGTCGCCGGTGACGAGCCAGCCGTCCCGCCACATCTCGGCCGTCGCCTCGGGGTCCTGGAAATACTCGCGCTGGCGCCCCGGCATCTGCAGGCGCACCTCGCCCACAGTGTCGGGCGGCAGCTGCTCGTCGTGCTCGTCGACGATGTGCACGACCGCCGGCGGGGCG
>DATCEZ010000317.1:0-3466 GCA_036509775.1 Acidimicrobiales bacterium | reverse complement strand
GTCGTCCCTCCGGTCGACACGAGGGGCCACAGGTACTGGTTCCAGGCGCCGAGGAACGAGAAGACAGCCAGCGCGGCGAGGGCCGGACGGGCCAGCGGCACGGCGACGCGCAGCATGAACTGCATGTGTCCGTAGCCGTCGAGCTGGGCCGCTTCCTGCAGGTCGCGTGGGATCTGCAGGAAGGCCTGGCGCAGCAGGAAGATGCCGAAGCCCGTGGCGAGGAAGGGGATCGACAGTCCCGCGTACGTGTTGAACCAGTGCAACGAGGTGATGGTGTCGAGGTTGGTGATGAAGGTGACCTCGAGCGGGATCATGAGCGTGGAGAGGCAGACGACGAAGAGCGTCCGCTTGAAGGGGAAGGTCAGGAAGGCGAAGGCGTAGGCGGCGAACACCGAGGTCACCAGCTGACCGGCCACGATGATCGCCGTCATGATCGCCGACGTCGCCATGTACTTCGACATCTGGCCGCCGTTCCAGGCCGCGCTGTAGTCGTGCCATTGCGGGTTGGTCGGGAACAAGGGCGGCGGTTGATGCACCAGCTGGTCCGTCGGGAGGAGCGAGTTCACGATCGTCACGTAAATCGGGAACAAGATGATGATGGCGCCGACCGTCAGGAGGATGTAGCTGCCGACCGTGCGCAGCCCGCGCCGCGGCTTGCGGTATGGCGCGGGCTGCGGCGAGAGTGCGGAGACAGCGTCCACTCCTGACGTCTGGAGCACGTCAGCGGGCATAGGTCACCCGCCGTTCCAAGAAGCGCATCTGCAGGACGGTCAGGATCACCAGTATCAGGAAGAGGACGGTGGCCATGATGGCGGCGGCCCCGCCGTTGTTGTCGACCTGCAAGGTGTTGATGATGTTGTAGATCAAGACGTTGGTGTGCAGCCGCACCACGTACGGCTGCCCGATCAGAATGTCGATGGCGCCGAAGGCCTGGAAGGCGTAGATGGTCGAGATCACACCGGCGAAGAAGATGGTGGGGGAGAGGAGCGGCACGGTCATGCGCCAAAAACGCGTCCAGGGCCCGGCCCCGTCAATGCGCGCCGCCTCGAGTAACTCGTCGGGCACCGACTGCAGCCCCGCCAGCATGATGATGAAGGAGAGACCGAGGAACTGCCAGATGGTGATGAGCGCCACTGCGGGGAGGGCCCAGGTCGAGCTCTCGAGCGCGGGCGGGGTCGGGTTGATGCCGAGCCAGGGCAGCAGGCCGACCACAGGGTTCAGCAGCGTGCCGAATACCACCGAAGCCACCGCCACCGAGCTGACCACGGTGGAGGAGAAGATCACCCGGTAGCCGGCCATCCCCTTGAGCTTGCGATGGGCCGCCACGGCCAGACCCAGTCCGGCAATGAGGCTGATGGGTACGACCAGCACGACGAAGATCAGTGTGGTGACGAGGCTCTGGGTGAACTGGGTCGAGGTGATGGTCGGGATGATCTGGTGCAGCCCGACGTAGTGCGCCGGCAGGCCCGGTACCGGCGGGGTCTCGTAGAGCATCAGCTTGAAGTTGCGCAGGAATGGATAGAAGGAGAAGACCCCGAAGACCACCATGGCGGGCAGGATCAGCAGGTAGGCCAGCAGCGCCTGCTTGCGCTTCCGGGCCCGCAACGAAGACATGGGCTTGCCGCCGCCGCCGCCGGAACCAGCGCCACCGCCGCCAGCCGGAGGGACCGGGTCGGGTGCCGGCGTGGCTGCGTCAGCCGTGTCGACGACGGTCACGCCGCGCTCCCCAGCCGGGCCCCACCCTCGCCCGGGTCGAAGAGGTGGTACGAGGCCGGGTCGGGATCGACGGCGATGCGCACGGCCTCACCGATCTTGGGCTTGGCGGCGGAGGCCGCCTGCCGCACGATGACGCGGGCGCCCGTCTCGCTCTGGCAGATGACATGCGTCTCTGCGCCCAGCAGCTCGACAATGACCACGGTGGCGCCAATGACGCCGGCGTCGCTCAGCTGCAGCGACTCGGGACGCAGGCCGAGGACGACGTCGGGCCCCGCGCCGCGCACCGTGTCGGCCACCTCGGTGGGCAGCGGTACCGACGCGCCGGGGAAGGCCACGCTCAACGTGCCGCGTTGACCGGCGTCCTCGACCGCAGGAGCAAAGCTCTCGACGAGCATCCCCTCGAGCAGGTTCATGCCCGGGCTGCCGAGGAAGTGCGCCACGAACGAGTTGGCCGGCCGGGCGTACAGCGCCTCGGGTGCGGCCACCTGCTGCAGCTTCCCCTCGCTCATGACGGCGATGCGGTCGCCCATCGTCATGGCCTCCACCTGGTCGTGGGTGACGTAGATGGTCGTCGTCGACAGCCGTGACTGCAACGACACGATGTCGGCCCGGGTCTGCACGCGCAGCGCGGCGTCCAGGTTCGACAGCGGCTCGTCCATCAAGAAGACGAGGGGCTCGCGCACAATGGCCCGGGCCAGTGCGACCCGCTGGCGCTGCCCGCCCGAGAGCTGCCCCGGCTTGCGGTCGAGCAGCGTGGCCAGTCCCAGGGTGTCGGCCGCCCGCTTCACCTTGGCCGCCCGCTCCTCCTTGTCGACGCCGCGCTGGCGCAGCGGGAACTCAATGTTCTTCGCCACCGTCAGGTGCGGGTAGAGCGCGTAGCTCTGGAACACCATGGCGACGTCACGGTCCTTGGGGTCGATGTCGTTCACCACCCGCTCGCCGATGGAGACGGTGCCGCTCGTGACCTCCTCGAGCCCGGCCACCATGCGCAGGGCGGTCGTCTTGCCGCAGCCGGAGGAGCCGAGGAGCACGAGGAGCTCGCCGTCGGCGATGTGCAACGTCAGGTCGTCGACCGCGGTGGTGTCACTGAAGCGCTTGGTGACGCCGTCGAAGCTCACTTGTGCCAACCGTGCTCCCTTCGGGCGGCCCGCCTTCGGCCACGGATCGTCGCGCTGTCGCGACGGTAGCCAACCACTGCGGTCGGTCGTGCGAATGGTGCGCCCGCCTGCGGCGCGGGCTCAGCTGGCCGGGATCTTCCATCCCATGGACTCGGCGATCTCCTTGCAGGTGGGGCACAGGCCGTAGCGCTTCGGGTCCCGCCCCGGCACCCATTCCTTGCCGCACAGGGCCCGCACGGCGGTCCCGTTGACGATGCCCTCCACCACGCTGGGCCCGGCCGAGACATACTTGCCCTTCTTCCTGCCCTTGGTGGGGGTGTACCCCTCCAGGACGATGTGGGCCATCCGGTCGTGGTCGCCGTCGTCGAGCTCGGGATCCGGCCGGGCCGGGGCCAGGGTCGTGCTGCCTGCCGCGCCGGGGCTGGGGGCTGTCTCCGTGCTACTCACCGGTCCCAGCGTATGCCTTTTGGTAGGTCACCCCACGGGACCGCCGGGCCTCCGACCAGGGGACGGACCCTGTCTGCCGCGGGCCCGCATCCTTTTATGCTGGAACCACGATTACGGGATTACAGGTCGCCGACCTGGGGTCGAACCCGATCGGGAATGACCGTCCCCTCTACATGGTTGACCAG
>DATCEZ010000316.1:0-5220 GCA_036509775.1 Acidimicrobiales bacterium | reverse complement strand
CCATGTCGGAGCTCCCTCTCCCCGCCGATGTCCTGCCGCATCGGCCACCCTTCCTCTTCGTGACCGAGCTCATCGCAGTCGAGCCGGGCGTCTCGGCCCAGGGGCGATGGGAACTGACCGGTGAGGAGGCCTTCTTCGGGGGCCATTTCCCGGGTCGGCCGACGCTCCCTGGCGTGTTGATGGTCGAGTCGATGGCACAACTGGGTGGCATCGCCGTGCTGCTCGACGAGCGCTATGCCGGGAAGTTGCCGCTCTTCGGCGGGATCGAGCGGGCCCGCTTCCGCCGTCAGGTCGTCCCGGGTGACACGCTCGAGCTCGAAGTGACCATGGACCGGCTTTCGGCCCGGGCGGGGAAGGGGCACGGAAGAGCCTCGGTGGGCGGGCAGACGGCCTGCGAAGCTGACCTGCTGTTCGTCATCGTCGACGGAGGAGCGAACTGATGCGGTTGGCGACCTGGAACGTGAACTCGTTGACAGCCCGCCTGCCCAGGGTCGCCGAATGGATCGACTCGCAGCAGCCCGACGTGCTCTGCATGCAGGAGACCAAGCAGGCGGACGACAAATTCCCCGAGGAGGCCTTCGCCGAGCTGGGCTACGAATCGGCCCACTACGGCGACGGGCGCTGGAACGGCGTGGCCATTGTGAGCAAGGTCGGACTCGAGGGCGTCACGCGCGGATTCGGCACATCGGACGACGAGGCCGGCCGCAGAATCGTGTCGGCGGAATGCGCCGGCACCCGCGTCTTTTCGGTCTACGTCCCCAACGGGCGTGCTCTCGACAACGAAATGTACGAGGTCAAGTTGGCCTGGCTGGCCCGCCTGCGTGCCACGCTCGACCAGACATGCCCGCCGGGCTCCTCGGTGGCGGTGTGCGGCGACTTCAACGTGGCGCCCGACGACGGCGACGTGTGGGACCCGGCTGCCTTCGTGGGGGCGACCCATGTCAGCGAGCCAGAGCGGGCCGCGCTCCGAGCTGTTGAGGGCTGGGGCCTCGACGACGTCTTCCGTCGGTTCAACGACCCGGGTACCTTCACGTGGTGGGACTACCGGGCGGGTGACTTCCACCAGGGACGCGGGTTGCGCATCGACCTGATTCTCGTCAGCGACGACCTCGTGCAGCGCGCCACCGGATCATTCAGGGACAGGGACGCCCGCAAGGGGCAGAAGCCGTCCGACCACGCTCCCGTTGTGGTGGACTTCGCCGACTCCTGATGACCTGAAGGTGCATGGCCTTCGCCAAGCAGCGACCGTCGTCGCTCGGCCACGCACCTTCGTGAACTGGCTCATCTGAGTCGTTTGGCCGTCGCCAAGAGCAGCCGCCGCTGCTCGGCCAAACGTCAGAGAGGTCAGTCCCGGTCTCGCTTTGGAAAACTCCTACCGCAGGTCCAGCAGCAGGTCGCGCAACGGAATGCCGTCGCAGATGGACACAATCTTGTCGAAGTCCCCTGGGGTCAGCGACTGCTGCACCTGGGACCAGCTCGTGGCGCCCTCGCGCATGTAGGCCATGAAGATCTCCCAGACGGCCAGGCGCTTGCGCATCCGCTCCACCTCGAACTCCACCGAGGCGTAATCGATGATGTCGCCCTCGTCCGCCACGTCGTCCTGCTCGGGGGCGGCAACCGGTGGGGTGTTCAAGAGATCCCGCCGCAGCCGCTCGAGAGCGGCGTCCATGGCGTGGGGGTCGGAGGAAGGATGGCTGTCCGTCTCCATCTGCATCTGTTTCCTCCTCGGTGAAGACCGTCCCCGGGTGAACTCATTGCGAGCACGCCCTCTTCGAAGAGCATGGTGACAGGCCATTTTCAGGCGCTATAGAGCCGTTGGAACCTATTCGGCAGGTGCGTCACGTTTGTTGTCCCAACATTGCGACCGTTGTCCGGTCGTTGATTGCCGCAGGCACGAAAGCCTCAGAGCAAGACCTCAATGAGGGTGGGGCCGGGCTCGGCGAAGCCGGCAGTGAGCGCCGCCACGAGATCTTCGGCGTTTTCGACCCGCCGTGCCGGCACGCCCATACCTCGGGCCAGGTCGCAGAAGTCGAGCTCGGGATCGGTGAGGTCGAGCAACCGGCGGGCCAATGGTCCACCCGCATCAGCGCCGACCCGGTGTAACTCCATGTTCAAGATGGCGTAGCTCCGATTGGAGAGTAGGAGCGTCGTCACGTTCAGCCCCTCGCGCGCCTGGGTCCACAACGCCTGGAGCGTGTACATGGCGCTGCCGTCGGCCTGCAGGCAGAGGATCGGCCGCTCCGGCGCCGCCACCGCGGCGCCGACAGCCATCGGGAGCCCGATGCCGATGGCGCCTCCGGTGAGGGTCAGCCAATCGTGACGGGGCGCGCCGGCCGTCGCCCCCGGGACAAAGAGGCCGGAGGTGTTCCCCTCGTCCACGACGATGGCGCCCTCGGGCAGCGTGGCACCCACGGCCGCCGCCAGCGTCTCGGTCGTGACGGCACCGGAGGGACGGTCGGGCCTTCCGGCCGGGGCGGGCAAGCCGGCGTCGGCGGGTGCACCCAGGACGTCGGCCAGCGCGGCCAGCGCGCCGGCGGCATCTTCGCCGGGGTGGGCCAGAGTGTGCACGGTGCAGCTAGGCGGCACCAGGTCGCTCGCCTTGTCGGGGTAGGCGAAGAAGGAGACCGGCGACTTGGCGTCGACCAGGATGAGATGCCGCACTCCGTCGAGCTGGGCCTGCGCCATTTCGGCGAGGTAGGCCAGCCGATCCACCGCCGGAATGCCGGCGCCGCGCTCGAGGTTGGCCGGGAAAGTCTCACCCAGGAGCAGTGCTCCTGACGTCACCGCCACCCTGCTGGCGGCGTGCAGCCCGGCTGCCCGGAGTGCCCGGCCGCCGAGGAGGAGCGCGGCCCGCCCGCCTCCTCGCAGCGCTTTGGCCACCTCATCAATGGTGTCGGGCGACACAATGCTCGTCCGCCCCTGCGGCCGTGGCAGGCACGGGCCCGTGCTCGACTCCGACCAGGAGGCGTCCGCCGGGAGCACCAGAGTGGCCACGCAACCTGGTGGACCCAGAGCGGCGGCTGCGGCATCAGCGGCATCGCCCGCCACGTCGTCGGCCCGCGCCGTCGAGCGGTACCACCCCGACACGGCAGCGGCGATGGACGCAATGTCGGACTGCAAGGGCGCGTCGTAACGGGCGTGGTAGGTGGCGTGGTCACCGACGATGTTGACGATCGGTGTCCGGGCCCGCCGGGCGTTGTGCAGATTCGCCAAACCGTTGCCGAGACCCGGGCCCAGGTGCAGCAGCGTCGCCGCCGGGCGACCGGCCACCCGCCCGTACCCGTCGGCGGCGCCGGTCACTACCCCTTCGAAGAGACAGAGGACGCCCCGCATGGCGGGCACGTCGTCGAGCGCAGCGACGAAGTGCATCTCCGAGGTGCCGGGATTGGCGAAGCAGACATCGACACCGGCGTCGACCAATGTCGAGAGGAGTGCGCGGGCGCCGTTCACGAGCGTGCTCCGGTCCGCTCCAAGCCCAGGAGCCGGTCCGGGCCGAGGATGCCCGCCGGGTCGAAGGCGCGTTTGATGGAGCGCATGAGCTCCAAGGACACGGGGTCCTGCAGCTCCAGGAAGTAGGGCAACTTCGCGGTCCCGATCCCGTGCTCGCCCGAAATGGCACCCCCGACCTGCAGGGCAAGTTCGAAGCTCGCGTGCATGAGGTCGTGCCGCTCCTGCTCGTCGGGTTGGAAGACCGTGATGTGGACGTTCCCGTCGCCGATGTGGCCACAGCCCGTCACGAGGGCCCCGTGCTCCTGGGCGAGCTCGGCCACCCGGGCCAGGTAGTCGGGGATGGCAGCTCTGGGGAGGACCGCGTCGATCAGGTCGTCACACCCGGCCGCCTTGCCTACGAAGAAGGCCCGCTCCCGGGCGGCAATGAGCTGAGCCCCCGACGACGGGGGCAGGACGTACACGTCGAGCGCGCCCAGCTCCTCCAGCAGGCCCGCCAACCGTTCCACGTCCTCTTCAACCCGGTTGGCCTCCATGCCCTCCAGGACGACGACGAGGTAGGCCAGGGTGCGCGCCTGGATCTCCTCGGGCACGCCGAGATCGAGCCCGGCGGCCCGGGTGATGCCGCCCATGACCAGGAGGTCGACGTACTCCAAAATGGAGGGGTCGATGCCGCTCTGCACAATGTGCGGCACGGCGTGGGCTACCGCCGACAACGTGGCGAACGGCGCCAGGACCGTCGACGTCGCCGTGAAGCGAGGCTGCAGCTTGACCGTCACCTGCGTTGTGATGGCCAGCGTGCCCTCGGAGCCGATGAGCAACTGCGTCAGGTCGTAGCCGCTCGAGCACTTCACGAATTTGCCGCCGGTCCGCACGACCGTTCCGTCGGCCAGCACCACCTCGAGCCCGAGCACGTGATGCCGGGTCACGCCGTAGCGGACGGCGCGCATGCCCCCGGCGTTGGTCGCGACGTTCCCGCCGAGCGAGCCGCTCTGCTCGCCCGGGGACACCGGGTAGATCAGGCCCAAGGGGGCGAGCTCACCATTGAGCTGTTCCAGCGTCACGCCCGGCTCCACCACCGCGACCTGGTTCTCGGTGTCGATCTCCACAATGTGCTTCATGCGGTCGAAGGCGAGCAGGATGCCGTCCGCCACCGGCACGGCGGCGCCGGAGAGCCCGGTGCCGCTGCCACGGGCGACCACCGGGACACCGTGCTGGCTGGCCAGCCGCAGCACTTCGGACACCTCGTCGGTGGAAGCCGGCATGACGACGGCCAGCGGAACGACCGGCACGGTCGTCAATGCCTCGTCGTGCGTGTAGTCGGCGTGCACGGATGCGCCGACGAGGACGTTGCTCTCGCCGACAGCCTTTCGTAGCTGCTCTAAGAGTTCCGACATTCCCCCACCTCGGATCGATCGGGCCGCCCGACCTTACCGGGCCTCACCCCTCGTCGGCGCCCTCGGCCAGACGTCGCCGGAGCTCCGCGACGCGCTGCGAGACCTCCTCTGCCGCGGTCGGCGCGGCCTCTTTCTCGAGCTCGGTGATGGTCCGCTCAATCGCCGCCAGCCAGGGGCTCGGACCCCGGGCGCCCCGGGTTCCTGAGCCGGCGTCCTCGTACCAGCTGCACCAGAGCTCCTCTTCGGAGCGGGTCAGCGCGACATAGAGCAGGCGCCGTTCCTCATCGACCGCGGCGGGTGTCTGCGCCGACGCAATGGGCATGAGGCCGGCGCTCAAACCCAGGACGATCACCGTGGGCCACTGCAGGCCCTTGGC
>DATCEZ010000315.1:0-16485 GCA_036509775.1 Acidimicrobiales bacterium | reverse complement strand
GGACGGGCTGGGCTCGTAGTCACCTTGGAGTGTCGTCATGGGCCGATCGTAGGGGGTGCGGGCTACTCTCCGTCCGTGCCCCGCGAGCCGATGGCTGCCGCCGACGTCCTGGCCTTCCATCAGACGCTCTCCAACTGGGGGCGCTGGGGCGACGAGGACGAGCTCGGGGCTCTGAACCTGATCACGCCCGAGGTCACCGCAGCCGGCGCGGCGACGGTGCGTTCGGGCCGGACCGTGTCCTGCGCCCGCCCGCTCGATACGCGGCCCTCCGCCGACAACCCCCTCCCGGTGGCCCACCACATGACCGGCACGGCGACCGAGGGTATGGGGGCGGACTACTTCGCCATTTCGCCTCACGGCTTCTCCACCAGCCACATCGACGCGCTGTGCCACATCTTTTACGAGGGGCAGCTCTTCAACGGATACCCCGCCGAAACCGTCACCGCCCATGGGGCGACCAAGTTGGGCATCCACCAGCTCCGCTCCGGCATCGTGACGCGAGGCGTCCTGCTCGACATCCCTGCGCTGCGCGGCGTCGATGCACTCGAGCCCGGAGAGCCGATCTTCCCCGAGGACCTCGAGGCGGCCGAGAAGAAGGCCGGCCTGGTGGTGCAGCCCGGCGACGCGCTCCTCGTCCGCACCGGACGCTGGGCCTGGCGGCGCGCCAATGGGCCGTGGGACGCCGGCAGCCTGGCGGCCGGGCTCGACGCGTCGTGCCTCCCCTGGCTGCGCGGCCGCGACGTCGCCACCCTGGGCAGCGACTGTGTGTCCGACGTCCTGCCGTCGCGCGTCGACGGCGTCGGCATGCCGATCCACACCGTTGCCATTGTGGCGATGGGCGTCCACCTGCTGGACAACCTCGACCTGGACAACCTGGCCACCGCGTGTGTCGAGGAGGCCCGCTGGGAGTTCCTCCTCACGGTGGCGCCGTTGGTGCTGCGTCGGGGCACGGCCTCGCCGGTCAACCCGATCGCCCTGTTCTGATCAGCCCTGTTCTGATCAGCCCTGTTCTGATCAGCCCTTTTCCTGATCAGCCCTTTTCCTGATGACCGGGTCAGAAGGCGGTGCCGCTCACCACGGGCGCGTTCAGCTTGAGGGAGCCCGCCGAGCCGTAGAAGCCGGTGGCGCCGTAGCTGAAGATGCCGCCGTCGGAGGCGACCAGCCAGTAGCCAGCTCCATCGAAGGTGCTCATGATGGCGACGATCGGCTTGTTGAGCGGCTGCCCGCCCCTCGAGCCCAGGAAGCCGGCGTCGCCGTAGCTGAAGATGCCACCGTCGGAGGCGACCAACCAGTAGCCAAGGCCAGAGGCGCTAGGGGCCATGCCCACGACGGGCTGATTGAGCGGTTGCCCGCCGCGTGACCCATAAAACGAGGCATCGCCGTAACTGAAAATGCCGCCGTCCGAGGCGACGAGCCAGTAGCCGCCGCCATCGGGCGTGGCGGCCATGCCGACGATCGGCTTGTTGAGGGGCAACGAACCAGCCGAGCCGTGGAAGCCGGCGTCGCCGTAGCTGAAGATGCCGCCGTCCGAGGCGACCAGCCAGTACCCACCACCGTCGGGGGTGGCGGCCATGCCGACGATCGGTGCGTTGAGGTGCACGTTCCCGGCCGAGCCGTCGAAGGGGGCGTTGCCGTAATTGAAGATGCCGCCGTCGGCGGCCACCTCCCAGTAGCCCCCGCCTCCAGGCGTCTCGGCCATGCCGACCATGGGCGCGGCAAGGCGCTGGCCGCCCGTGGAGCCGTAGAAGCCTGCGAGGCCGTAGTTGAAGATGCCGCCGTCGGAGGCCACCGACCAATAGCCGCCGGGGGGGACAAAGGACTCGACCAGCCCGAACCCGTTCTGTGCGGTGTCGGCATAGTTGCCGACGGCATCGCAGGCCCCGCGGGAGCTGCAGGACACCGAGGAGAGGATGGAACTGGCACTCGATCCGGTCCCTGCGTCGGCGGGCATGGCGATCGCCGGTGCGCTCCATATGCCGCCAGACGAATCGAGGGTCAGCGCCACGTCCATGCCCGAGTTCGTGTCGTTGCGGTAGAAGCCGACCGCGACACACTTCGTCGAGGACAGGCACGAGATCGCGTTGAGGGTCCCGGCACTCCCCGAACCAGTCGCCGTGTCGTCAGGTTGTGGCCCCTCGGTGGCGGTGACCGCGGTGCCGTTGACCGTTTCGATCAGCGGCTGCCCGCCTCCGGCCTGGTCGTTATACGAGCCGACCGCGGTGCAGATCCCGTCGAAGGTGCACGACACACTGTTGAGGCCCGCCCCCTGAGTCCCTGCATTGGAGGGATCGGGAGCGAGCGACGGAGTCCAGATGCCGTTGGACAGCTGCTCGAGGAGTCCCACGAACTGACCGGCCTGCAGCTCCACCTGGCCGACGGCCTCGCAGGACGTCGCGCACGAAATGTCCGACAGCTGACTGAACGAATTGTTGCCCGTGCCCGACCCGGCGGGAAGGGGTGCGTCCGCGGCCGTCCACGACCCGTCCGTGGAAGCCCGGAGGAGGAACGGAGAAGAAACCGAAGGGAAGGTCCCGGTCTCGTAGCTGCCGGTGGCAGCACACGGCCCGAGGTCCGGACACGACACACTCGACACATTCACCTGCTGATCCGCCGCCGCAGCGGAGGGTTGCGGTGCGGCCTGCGCGCTCCACGCCCCGTTGGTCTCGGTCTCGAGCAGGCCGAACTGGCCACCGCTCGGGCTGGTGGCCCTGTAGTTACCCACTGCCGCGCAGGCCTCGGGGGTCGGGCAGTCGACCGACTGCAGGAACGCGCCGAAATTGGACCCGGTCGCGGCGTCGGGTGGGACCGGGGCGTCCTGTGCTGTCCAGCGACCCCCGGACAACGTCTCGATGAGAGCGTGCTGCGTGCCGGAGACGGCGTAGAAGCCCACGGCGACACAGACGCCCACGGCGGCGCACGAGACAGCGTCCAGGCGGGCCGGCGGCGGCGAGTCGGCATTGGCGGGAACGGGTGCCTCCAGCGTGCTCCACGTCCCGTCGACTTCCACGCCGAGTAAGGGGAGGTTCGTGGAGTTCCCCGTGTAGTACCCGGCTCCAGCACAGAAGGCGGCCGAAACGCAAGACACCGAGGACCAGGTGTCGTTGGGGTTCGAGCTCGGCGTGTCGGGTCCGGCGGGTGAAGTGGACGCGACAGCGGTCCAGCCCGACGTGGGTGCGATTGCGGTCGCTGGCTCGGCGGCGAAGAGACCACCGAGCGCACTTGCCCCGAGTATCAGAACACCCGAGAGCGTGGCGACGACACCGGCGCGGGCCCGTGCCTTCCTGCTCCCGACCGCACGTCGTCGTGTGGACCTGCTTCGGGTGTGCCTCGCCATGCCTCGCCTCCCGGACTGCGTCTCGTGCAATCTAGGGAAGCGACCCTGGTGAACGAGGGACCCTCAGGCCCCCTCGAAGGGGAAGCCGAGGTCGGGCGCGGTCAGGATGGCGCGGAACGGGATGCCCTCGGCCGCGGCCATCGCCTCCACAGTGCCGCCGCGGTCGACGACGGCGACCAGCAGCAGCACTTCGGCCCCGGCCTCCTGCACGGCGTGCGCCGCCTGGAGCAGCGAGGTGCCGCGCGTGACGGTGTCCTCGGTCACGACGACCTTGTCACCGGGGTCGAGCGCGCCAGCGATACGACCGCCGCCACCATGATCCTTCGCTTCCTTGCGCACGCTGAAGGCCTTGAGCGGACGACCGCGCGTCGCCGCCACGCCGGCCGTCACGAAGGCGACCGGGTCGGCCCCCATGGTGAGCCCGCCGATGGCCGTCGCCTCGGGCGGGAGCACCGAGAGCACGGCGTCCGCCACGAGCAGCATGGCCTCGGGGCGGCAGACCGTCTGCTTGGAGTCGATGAACCAGCTGCTCTTGCGTCCGGACTTGAGGGTGAAGTCACCGGTCTTGACCGAGTGCGTCAAGAGGTGGTCACGCAACTGGGCGTACGTGTCGGCGTGGGCGTCGCTCACCGGAAACGGACACCCGTGGCACCCGCCACGACCTCCCCGATGACGGTGGCGCTCTGGCCCGCTCCTTCGAGCGCCCGCAGCGCCTCGCCGGTGGAGGCGGCGTCGATCACCAGGGCCATACCGACGCCGCGGTTGAAGACCCGGTCCATTTCGTCCTCGGCGACCGAGCCCAGACGCTGTATTTCGGCGAACACCTGCGGCTCGCGCCAGGTCGACCGGTCGAGCACCGCGCTGAGGCCGGCCGGGAGGACCCGCGGTAGGTTGCCCACGATGCCCCCACCGGTGATGTGCGCGCAGGCGTGGAAGGCGTTGCCCACCGTTCCCCGCAACGCCAGCACGGCCGGGGAGTAGATCACCGACGGGCGGAGCAGCTCGTCGGCCACGCTGTGGTCCGCCCCCGCCCAGGCGGGATCCTCCAGTTCGAAGCCGGCCCGCTCCAACAGGACGTGGCGGGCCAGCGTGTAGCCGTTCGAGCGCAACCCGGGCGAAGGCAGACCCACGACGGCGTCCCCGGCGAGCACGCGCTCGGGCCCGAGCTGGGTCCCCTGCTCCACGACGCCGACGGCGAACCCGGCCAGGTCGAGCTCATCGCTCGGCATGACGCCGGCGTGCTCGGCCGTCTCGCCGCCGATCAACGCGCAGCCGGCCCGGCGACAGCCCTCGTGCACTCCGGCCACAATGGTCGCCACCTGATCCGGGTCGACCTTGCCGGTCGCGATGTAGTCGAGCATGAACAGTGGCTCCGCCCCCACGCAGACGAGATCGTCGACGCACATGGCCACCAGGTCGATGCCGACCGTGTCGTAGCGGCCGGTGTCGCGGGCCACCACCATCTTCGTGCCCACACCGTCGGTCGAGGCCACGAGGACGGGGTGCGGGAAGCGCCCGAGGTCGAGCGGGAACTGGCCGCC
Organism: Acidimicrobiales bacterium; assembly: GCA_036509775.1. GTDB lineage: Bacteria > Actinomycetota > Acidimicrobiia > Acidimicrobiales > RAAP-2 > Bog-473. Next base: position 11,610 of record DATCEZ010000315.1, on the reverse strand, counting down.
GAAGCCGCCGATGCCCTGCACCAGGCCGCGCAGGCGTTCCACGGCGGCATCACCGGCCGCAATGTCCACCCCGGCGCCGGCGTAGGTGGCGCCGCCCTCTCCCACGATGGTCAGACCCCGGGGAGGGCGCCCTGGTGGGCCCTGACCTCGACGGGCTCGGGCCGGCGCAGCGTGACGTGCGCGGGAACGGGCGTCGGGTAGTTGCCGGTGAAGCAGGCGTCGCAGAAGCCGCCGTCGGCCCCGATGGCGTCCTTCAGGTTCTCGATCGTGATGTAGGCCAACGAATCGACGCCGAGTATGCGCGCCATGTCGTCGACGGAGTGGTCCGTGGCCAACAGCTCCTCGTGCGACGGCGTGTCGATCCCGTAGAAACAGGGCCAGCGCCACGGCGGCGACGAAATGCGCAGGTGCACCTCCGCTGCGCCGGCCTCGCGCAGCATGCGGATGACCGACCGCTGCGTGGTGCCGCGCACAATGGAGTCGTCCACGACGACGAGCCGCTTTCCCCTGATGTTCTCCGTGAGGGGATTCAGCTTGCGCCGCACCGCGTCGGCCCGCTGCTGCTGGCCCGGTGCGATGAAGGAACGACCGATATAGCGGTTCTTGACCAAGCCCTGCCCGTAAGGGATGCCGCTGGCCCGGGCAAAGCCCTCGGCCGCGGGGACCCCGGACTCGGGCACCCCCATGACCATGTCCGCCTCGGCCGGTGCCTGCAGGGCCAAGATCTCGCCCATGCGGCAGCGCACCTCGTGGACTTCCCGGCCGTAGAGCCGGCTGTCCGGTCGGGCGATGTAGGCGAACTCGAAGATGCACAGACGTGATTCCACGTCGCGCAACCACGGGATCTGCAGGCTCGTCGGGCCGTTGGCGTCGATCACGACCATTTCGCCCGGCGCCACCTCGCGCACGAAGGTGGCGCCGATGACACTCAGTGCCGGCGTCTCGGAGGCCAGCACCCAACCCTCGGGTGCGTCGGCCGGGCCGAGCCGTCCAAGACACAGAGGGCGGAAGCCGTAGGGATCGCGCACGCCGAACAGGCGCTCGGAGCTCATGACGACGAACGAGTACGCGCCCTCCAGAATGGGCAGCACCGCTTGCAGCGCCGTGGAGAGATCCTCGGTCTCAGGGAAGGCCTGCATGAGGAGCTCGGCCACGACGTCGCTGTCGGTGGCGATGGAGCCCGGCAGCATGCCGGCCTTCTCGGCCAGGGCCTCGGTGTTGGTCAGGTTGCCGTTGTGCCCCAGGGCGAAGCCGGCCCGTCCGACCGGCCGGTAGACCGGCTGTGCCCCCGCCCAGTCCGATGAGCCGTGGGTCGAATAGCGGGTATGGCCGATGGCCAGGTGGCCCTGCAGACCCGAGAGGGTGCGCTCGTCGAAGACGGTGGCCACCAGGCCCATGTCCTTGACCACCGTGACCGTGTCACCGTCGGCCACCGCCATGCCCGCCGACTCCTGGCCGCGGTGCTGCAGGGCGAAGAGACCGTCGAAGGTGAGGTTGGCCACCCGCATGCCGGGCGCGTAAACACCGAAGACACCGCAGGCTTCCTTCACGCGCCATCCATTCTCGCACAGGGCCGCAGCATCACGATTCTCCCAGGGCCAGGGCGAGATTCCCCTCGTGGGCCTCGGACAGCGCCGTGACTAGCAGGTCGAGCAGCGGCCCCAGGGTGACGCGCTCGCCACCGGTCCGGCCCAGCAGCGCCGTCGGGACGCCCAGCGCGGCGGCGCGGGCACAGAGGTCGTCGGGCGAGCTCGTGGCAACCACGAAGCGCGACGGCAGCTCCGTGAAGAGCTCGGCGGCGTCGTCGATCGCGTCGACCGCGCAACCGATGCCGGCTGCGGCCGCCATTTCGGCCAGCGCGATCGCCACGCCGCCCCCCGACACGTCGTGCACGGCGTGCACGAGCGACGCGTCGTCGGCTCCGGCCACGTGTGCTGCCACCAACGAGGCGACGAACGCACACGCCGCCGCGTGCGCGGCGAAGTCGACCGCCGGTACGCGCCCGGTGCGATGGTCGCGCCGTTCGGTGGCCCAACGCGTGCCCTCCAGCGGGAAGTCGTTCTCTGCGGACGTGCGCGGGCCGACCAGCACGAGCGTGTCGCCGGCCGACCAGGCCAGTCCCGGCGGGCGGGCGTGGAGGGTCTCGACGAGGCCGAGGACCCCGAGCACCGGCGTGGGGTCGATGTCGGCGCCACCGCTCTCGTTGTAGAGGCTGACGTTGCCGCCGATGACCGGGAGCGAGAGCGCGCGGCAGGCCTCGGTCATGCCGTCGATGCACTCCGAGAGCTGCCACATGACCTCGGGGTGCTCGGGGTTCCCGAAGTTCAGGCAGTTGACGACCGCGGCCGGGGTCGCGCCGACGCAGGCCAGGTTGGCCACGCCCTCGGCCAGCACCAGCGCCGTGCCGGCTCGCGGGTCGAGGGCGCAGGCCCTCGGGTTCGAGTCCGTCGTGAGCGCCACCCCGCGCTGCGAGGGCGGAAGCCCGGGGCCGGCCAGCCGGAGCAGCGCGGCGTCGGCGCCCGGACCGGCCACGGTGTTGAGGAAGAGCTGGTGGTCGTACTGGCGGTAGACCCAGCCCGGCGAGCGCAGGAGCGCCAGCACGTCGGCGCCGCAGTCGGTCGGCGGCGCGGGCGGAGCCGCCATGGCGGGAGCCGGCGCCTGGCGGGGGCGGTCGTAGAGCGGTGCGTCGTCGGACAGTGATGCGGCCGGGACGTCGGCCAGCACCGGGCCCTCCACGCCGTCGAGGATGCGCAGGCGGCCGCCCCCGTCGGGCTCGGGTTCGGTGACCGTGCCGATGACGCTGGCCCGCACCTCCCACTTGGCGCAGATGGCCGCCACCGCCGGCCACGACTCCGGCGTGACGATGGCCAGCATGCGCTCCTGGCTCTCGCTGGTCATCACCTCCCACGCCTCCATACCCTCCTCGCGTCGAGGCACCGCTGACACGTCGACGTCCATCCCGACGCCGCCGCGTCCGGCCGTCTCGCTGGTGGCGCAGGCCAGACCGGCGCCGCCGAGGTCCTGAATCCCGACGACGAGCTTGGTGTCGAGCAGCTCGAGACAGGCTTCAATGAGCCGCTTCTCCTCGAAGGGGTCACCCACCTGGACACTGGGGCGCTTGGTGTCGTCCGCCACGCCGGCATCGTCACCGCTGAAGCCGGCCGAAGCCAGGACGCTGACGCCACCGATGCCGTCACGCCCCGTGCTCGATCCGAGCAGGACGGCCAGGTTCCCGACACCGGACGCAATGCCGAGCACCAGGCGATCGACCGGCAACGCGCCCATGCAGAGCACGTTGACGAGCGGGTTCTGCGCGTAGCAGGGGTCGAAGGTGAGCTCCCCGCCCACCGTCGGCACGCCCACGGAGTTGCCGTAGCCCGAAATGCCGCTCACGACGCCCTCGACCAGCCAACGCTGCCGGGCCTCGTCGGGAGGCCCGAAGAAGAGGGGGTCCATGACGGCCAACGGGCGGGCACCCATGGTGAAGATGTCGCGCAAAATACCGCCCACCCCGGTGGCGGCACCCTGATATGGCTCAATGGCCGAGGGATGGTTGTGGCTCTCAATGCGGATGGCGATGGCGATGCCGTCGCCGGCATCGATGACCCCTGCGTTCTCGCCCGGGCCCACCAGGACCCGGGTGCCCTCGGTCGGCAGCCGCTTCAGGTGCAGCCGGGACGACTTGTACGAGCAGTGCTCGCTCCACATCACGGCGTAGAGGGCCAACTCGAGGTGGTTGGGGGGCCGGCCCAGGATTTTGCCGACGGCCTCGAACTCGTCGTCGGTCAGGCCCAACGCCCGGTGGAGCGGCTCCTCGGCCGGAGTTTGGTCGGGCGGCAGCGCCTCGGCCGAAGGAGTCATGGTGCCCTCCACGATAGAGGCCCGCACCCGCCGCCCGGAGCGGGTCGAGACGGCTTGCCGTTCAGCGGCGCCGATCGGCCCGGACGACGACGAGATCGTGCTCGGACCACACCGGGCCGGCCTCGAATCCGGTCTCCTCCAGCCAGTGCAGCTGGTCGGCCAAGGTGGAGGGCCGGTCGTGGTCGGAGGTGAGGTGCGTGACCGCATCGGGCTGGTCGACCGGGATCACGACGTCCCCGAGAACGAAGCGGCCACCCGGACGCAGGACGCCGCCGATGCGGCCGAAGAGGTCCGCCTTGTCCGGGCCCTCGAGGTGGTGGATGGCCAGGGCCGAGACGACGAGGTCGAAGGGGCCGGCGGGCAGGGGGTCCGTCAGGTCGGCCACCAGCAGCCCCACGGTGGACCCGGCGAGTCGCCGGCCGGCTTCCCCGAGCATCGCATCGTTCTTGTCGACCCCGACGGCGACCGCACCGGGGTGCACCTCGAGCACGGCGGCCAGTGTCTCGCCGGTCCCCGTCCCGAGGTCGAGTACCCGGGCCACCGTCAGTTCGGCCGTGGCTTCGGCGACCGCGCGCTGCAGGCGCTCGTAGGCGGGGACCTCGGCCCGCATCAGGTCCGGGTAGGTGGCGGGATCGAACCGGTACTCGCTCACGGCGACGTTCCCACGAGGAGCGATTGGCACACGGAGCGCCTTCAGCGCCTTCAGCATTGCACTCCTTTTGAAAATGCACTCATGATGAAAGCAGGGCGTCGCGACGAACCCAGGTCCAGCGCAGAACGAAGAGGGAGAGAGCAAGCGTCACGACGTTGATGATCAGCTCCACCACCCCGTTGGCGCCCTTGCCCCAGATGCCGTGCTGCAGGTCATACAGCACGTCCATGGCGAAGAGGTAGAGCCCGGCCCCGCCCCCGGCCAGGAGCCAGAACAGGGCCGCCCGCCGCGCCGTCCAGAGGCAATACGAGGCGGCGACCAGGCACAGCGCCAGCCAGCCGTCGGCCAGCGGAAAGGCATCCTCGAACTGCATGTATGCGGCGCCCGTCCCCGAGGCCACCAACGAACGGTGCAGGAGCCAGGCCAGCCAGTAGGCGGCGATGAGGAGCGCCGCCGCCAGCAGGAGGCCGGCCATGGCCCGGCGCTGACGCGCGTCGACCCCTGTGGCTGCAGCGGACGTCACCCTTGCAGGGTAACGCCGGTGGCGGGACGAAAAGGGCTGCACCCGATCACCCGAATACACGCGGGCCAACCTCCGTGTTTTCTCAGCTGACCCTCCGGAATTGCGCAAAGCGTCAGCACGTTTCATGCGAAAGACGGGTTGGGCGAACAAAGAAAGGAAAACTTGTTGCATTGCGTCAGAAGTGCTCGCGCGGTACGGCACAATGGGTGCATGCCTCCCAAGGGAAAAACTCCGGCTCCTCGCAAGCCCATGAGCAGCGGTCACAAGGCGGCGCTCGCTCGTGGGCGTGCCGAGAGTGCAACCGTCCGCCACTATCTCGAAGCGCTCGAGACCTCCAAGCCCAAGCGGGGCCGCAAGCGCACGCCGGCCTCAATCGACCGCCGGCTGGCCGCCATCGACTCCCAGCTGGCCGGCGCTGACGCGCTGACACGGCTCCACCTGCTGCAGGAGCAGAAGGACCTGCTCGACGAGCGCTCCCGGGTCGACGGCGTCAAGGACCTGTCCGCGCTGGAGAAGCAGTTCATCAAGGTGGCCAAGGCCTACGGCGGGCGCAAGGGCATCACCTACGGCACCTGGCGCGCCGCCGGCGTCAGCGCCGCCGTCCTCCAGAAGGCCGAGATCTCCCGCGCCCGGGCCTGAGCCTCACCCGACCTCTTGACGCTGTCGCCGTCGTTGTGGCGGGTCGGCCGGGTGGCCTCCGCGTTCTGACCGGTCGTCGCCGGCGGGGCGAAGTACTGCGCAATGGCCTGAGCCAGTCCGCCCGCAATGACCTGCTGGCCTGACGCGCTGTCCGCAATGCTTCCCTCGTAGGGGTCGGTGATGAACAGCGGCTCAATGAGCGCGCCCGGCATCTCGCTCGGCGTGGCGGCGTAGCCGGGGTCGGCCGGGCCGAGCAGGAGCAGATGGTCGTAGTCGGCGGCGGCCGTCGTCAGCGCCGGGCCGCCGAGTTCGCTGTCGTCGACCACGCCGAGGTCGGGGATACCCCAGCCCTGTGCGTTCATGGCGTCGAGAACATCGGTCTGCACCAGCATGGCCAACTTCAGATTCTGGGCGGAGAAGGACCGATCGGTGTCGTAGCCGGTCACGCTGCCGGCGTTGAGCGGGGAACCGCCGGCGTCGAAGTAGATGCCGACGAGCACGTTGGCCTTGGCCGTGTTGGCGCACACGTCCCGGGCCGCCACATCGTCGTGCTCCCCCTGCACCGTGAAGAGTCCACCGGAGACGTCGCCCGGTGCGAAGCGGGCCACCGTCTCGGCCTTGGTGCGCGACACCACCACGGTGAAGCCCTTGGCGCGCAGCAGTCCCATGGCGTCGAGCTCGACGGGCAGGGTCTCGTCCGCCTCCTCAATGGTGTGGCCGGACTCGGTCTCGCCGACGCCGCCCGGATCGAGCCCGCCGTGGCCGGCGTCGAGGAACACGGTCAGATGGCGATCGCCCAACGTCGGCGCGTACTCCATGCACGCGCCGGGCTGGAAGGACTTGGTGTCGACGGGGTAACCCCCGTCGAGGCGCCGGGTCGAGGACCGGAGGGCGGCACCGGCCCCGCCGGGCGACTGCGCCAGGACCGCAATGGCCGCCAGGAGCAGCGCTCCGATGAGTCGCTGCCGCCACCACCACAGCGGACGTTCAGCGGACACACACGAGCCCCGCGCTGTCCGCTGATGCATACGGCATCACCCTACGGAGTGCGCGGACACAGGTGGTGGCGCCCTCGGTGTGCGCGGCGCGCGTGTGCGGTCAGCAGTCGCGCAGATTGCGGTGGTTCAGGCTGCGACGTTCAGGCTGCGACGTTCAGGCTGCAGCGCGGGCCGAGGCGGCCCCGACGAGCGAACGCAACAGCACCAACCCGTCCTCCGAGCCGAGCAATGCGTTACTGGCTCGCTCGGGATGCGGCATGAGCCCGACGACGTTGCCCCCCTCGTTGGCGATGCCGGCGATGGCATCGATCGAGCCGTTGGGGTTGTCGGCGTAGCGCAACACAATGCGGTTCTCGTCCTGCAGACGCCGCAGCGTCTCGTCGTCACACGTGTAGTTGCCCGAGAAGTGGTTGATCGGCATCACCAGCTCCTCGCCGAGGGTGGCCGCCGCGGTCAGCACCGAGGAGGTGGCCGTGACCACCAAGCGTGCCGGCTGGCAGAGGAAGCGCAGCCGCCCGTTCTTCTGCAGTGCGCCGGGCAGCAGGCCGGCCTCGGTCAGGACCTGGAAGCCGTTGCAGATGCCGACCACGGGGCCGCCGGCGCGGGCGAAGGACCGCACCGCCTCCATGACGGGCGAGAAGCGGGCCAGTGCGCCGGGTCGCAGGTAGTCACCGTGGGCGAAACCGCCCGGGAGCACCACCGCATCGACACCGGCGAGGTAGTCGTCGCCGTGCCACAGCAGGACGCCGGTACCACCGGCCGCCTCGACCCCTTGCACGACGTCGTGCTCGCAGTTGCTGCCGGGGAAGACGACGACGCCGATGCGCGGCGCCATTCAGATCGCCTTCAGCTCGAGCACGCTCTGCTCAATGACGGGGTTGGCCAGGAGCCGCTCGGCCAGGTCGGTCGCAGTGGCGCGGGCGGCGCCCTCGTCCGCGGCGTCGACCTCGAAGCTGAATGAGCGGCCGGCCCGCACGTGGGCCACGCTGTCGAAGCCCAGCGCGGGGAGGGCACGCTCGATCGTCGCCCCTTCGGGATCGGCGATCCCGGGCCGCAACTGCACCTCGACGCGCGCCCGGAACTTCATGCCTTGGCACCGTACCAGTCACCCAGTGAGCGACCGGTGACGCGCTCGTAGGCAGCGACGTAGCGGGCCGACAAAGCCGAGGTGACCTCGTCGGGCAGCGGCGGCGGGGGCGGCGTGCGATCCCAGGGTTGCGCCGCCAGCCAGTCGCGCAGTGGCTGCTTGTCGAAGGCCGGTGGCGTCTGGCCCGGCACCACCTGTTCGGCGGGCCACAGCCGCGACGAGTCGGGCGTGCACACCTCGTCGCACAGGCAGAGCTCCCCGTCGACGTAGCCCAGCTCGAACTTAGTGTCGGCGAGGATGAGCCCGGCCTCGGCACAGCGCGCCGCGGCGCGGCGGTACAGGGCGAGCGAAATCTGTTTGGCGCCCAGTGCCGCCTCCGCCCCCACCCGGTCCACGGCGCCGGCGAAGTCGATGTTGATGTCGTGGCCCTCATCCGCCTTGGTGGAAGGCGTGAAGATGGGCTCCTCCAGCCTGCTGGCCAGCTGCAGCCCGGGCGGCATGGGGGTGCCGTGCACCGTGCCCGACTTCTCGTACTCCACGTAGGCCGAGCCGGCGAGGTAGCCGCGCACGATGCACTCGAGGTGGAGCATTTCGGCCTGCCGCACCAGGACGGCCCGGCCGGCCCAGTCGGCCGGCAGCTCCGCGCCGTCCAACGCGTCCGCCATGGCGGCCGGGTCCGCCGTGATCTGCGACCCCGGGACGATGTCAGCCATCTCGTCGCACCAGAAGCTCGTCATGGCCGTCAACACCCGTCCCTTGTCGGTGATGGGCTCGGCCATGATCACGTCGAACGCGCTCACGCGGTCCGAGGCCACCATGACCAGGCGGCCGTCACCGGCGTCGTAGAGCTCGCGCACCTTCCCGGAGTGGATCCGCCGCAGGTCCACGCTCATGAGGCGGAGGTTAACGGCGTCAGGGTCATATGGCCTCCAGCGCGTCGGCGAAGCGGTCGACATGGCGCAGGGTCCGCGTGAGGTCGAAGGCCGCATTGAGCTGCGCACCATCCAACGTCACCTCGGGGTCGTCTTCAAGGATGATGCGGAAGGGGCGCCGCTCCTCCCAGGCGGCGCGGGCGTCGCGTTGGACGATCCGGTAGGCCTCGTCGCGCGTCAGCCCGCCTGAGACCAGCGCCAGCAGGACCGACTGGGAGAAGACGAGGCCGAGCGTGCCCTCGGTCAGGTTCTGCAGCGCCCGCTCGGGGTGCACCACCAGGCCGGCGGCCAGGCCGGTGGCCTTGCGCAGCATGTAGCAGGCGAGCAGAGAAGCGTCCGGCAGTGCCACCCGCTCGACCGAGCTGTGGGAGATGTCGCGCTCGTGCCACAGCGCCACGTCCTCCAGCCCCGCGCCGAGGTAGCCACGCTGCAGGCGGGCCAGCCCGCACAGCCGCTCCGAGAGGATCGGGTTTCGCTTGTGGGGCATGGCCGAGCTGCCCTTCTGGCCGGCACCGAACGGCTCCTCGGCCTCGCCGAGCTCACTCCGGGCCAGGTGCCGGATCTCGGTGCACATGAGCTCAATGGTCGAGCCAATGGCGGCGCAGGCGTAGAAGTACTCAGCGTGGCGGTCCCGCGCGATCACCTGGGTGGCGGGCACCGGGGTCAGGCCCAGGGCGGCGCAGACACTGGCCTCCACCGCCGGATCTATGTTCGAGAAGGTGCCGACCGCCCCGGACAGCTTGCCCACGGCGATGCCGTCGCGAGCGGCCTGCAGCCGGCGGCGATCGCGGTAGGCCTGGAGCGCCCACAGCGCGAACTTGGCCCCGAAGGTCGTGGGCTCGGCGTGCATGCCGTGCGTGCGACCCGTCACCGGCACGTGCAGCAGCTCCAGCGCACGGGCCTTCAAGGCGGCGACGAACGCGTCGAGGTCGGCCAGCAGGAGGTCGGCGGCCCGGGTCAGGGTGGCGCACAGCGCGGTGTCCACCACGTCGGACGAGGTCAGCCCATAGTGGATGTGCGAGCCGGCCGGCGCGCCGATGCGCTCCTGCACAACGTCGACGAAGGCGGCCACATCGTGGTCGGTGATCTTCTCGCGCTCGAGCACGTCGGCGACGAAGACCTCGTCGACCGTCGGCGCCTTGGCCCGGCAGGTGGCGGCGTCGTCCACCGGCACGACACCGAGGGCGGCCTGCGCCTCGGTGGCCAGCAACTCGACCTCGAGCCACATGGAGAAGCGAGCGGTGTCGCTGAACAGCGCCGCCATGTCGGCTGGCGCGTAACGCGGGATCATCGCGCTCCCTCCGGCGCCCCCACCGGCGAGCCGGCGACCAGCGCGGCAATGTCGTGACGCATCTGCATCCCTTCCCAGTCGATCGGTGCCACCGCGGCGTACGCATGCTCGCGGGCCTGTCCCAGGGTCGGCGCCACCGCGGTCACGCCGAGCACGCGCCCGCCGGCCGTATAGAACGGCCCGTCGGGAGTGTGGCGGCGGGTGCCGGCATGGAAGACGGTGACCCCGTCGATCCCTGCCACGGACTGCCCGGCGGCGTTCAACCCCTCAATGGTGTCGCCCGTCCGCGGACTCTCGGGGTAGCCCTGCGAGGCCAGGACGACGCAGACGGCCGACTCGTCGGTGAAGGCGGGCGGTCGCGCCTCGTCGAGCTCCCCGTTCGCCACGGCCAGGAACAGCTCGGCAGCGTCGTCGGCCAGGAGGGGCAGCACCACCTGGGTCTCGGGATCCCCGAAGCGCACGTTGAACTCAATGACCTTGGGGCCCTCCACCGTCAGCATCAGGCCGGCGTACAGCACGCCGCGGTAGTCGATGCCGCGGCGACGGAGTTCCGCCACCAGCGGACGCACGGCGGTGTCCAAAATGACCTCCACCATGACGCTGTCCACGTGGGGCATAGGGGCGTAGGCGCCCATGCCGCCCGTGTTGGGTCCCTTGTCGCCGTCGCCGATGCGCTTGAAGTCCTGCGCGGGCACCAGCGGGACGACGCGCGTCCCGTCGCAAAGGACGAGCAGCGAGCACTCCTCGCCCACCAGGCCCTCTTCGATGACCACGGTGCGCCCGGCGTCGCCGAACGAGTTGCCGGAGAGCTTGGCCGTGACGTCCTCGCGGGCCTCGGCCAGGCTCTGCGCCACCAGCACGCCCTTGCCGGCGGCGAGACCGTCGGTCTTGATCACCCAGGGACCGGGCAGCGACTCGAGATAGTCCAGGGCGGCGGCGGACTCGAGCGCGTCGAAGGCGGCGAAGTCCGCCGTCGGGACGCCCGCCGCGCTGAGCACTTCTTTCATGAAAGCCTTGGACCCCTCCAAGAGAGCGCCGTCGGCACCGGGGCCCATGACCGCCTTGCCCTGCGCCCGCAGCGTGTCGGCCAGGCCGGCCACGAGCGGCGCCTCGGGGCCGATGACGTAGAGGTCGGCGGCAATGTCCTCGACGGACTGGTCCTCGGCCACGGTGATCGGCGGGGCCATGCCGGGGTTACCGGGGGTGACCACGACGTCCGCCGTGCGCGCCATGACGTGGGCGAGCGCATGCTCGCGGCCGCCGCTGCCGACGATGCAGACCCTCACGCGGTGGCGAAGGAAACGGTCTGCTCGCGGCCCGGTCCGACGCCGACCAGGCGGACGGGCACGCCAATCTGCTCGGACAGGAAGGCCACGTAGTCCCGGGCTGCCGGCGGCATGTCGTCGGGCGCGGTGGCCGCGCTGAGGTCGGTCCGCCACCCCGGCAGCTCCTCGTAGACCGGCTTCGCCTTGTGGAAGGTCGACTGGTGGTACGGCAGGTGCGTGTAGGTGATGCCGTCGGCCTCGTAGGCGACGCACACCTTGACCGACTCGAAGGTGTCGAGGACGTCGAGCTTGGTCAAGGCCACCTCGCTGAGCGAATTGAGGCGTACCGCCTGGCGCAGCAT
>DATCEZ010000314.1:0-8215 GCA_036509775.1 Acidimicrobiales bacterium | reverse complement strand
CGGCCTCCGGGACCTCGGACGAGGCCAGGAAGGCCAGGTCGTCCAGCCAGCCCAGGGCCGAGAAGTCGCCCGCCGACTCGCCGGCGCCCCGCAGCGACGCCGTGGCCACGCGCCAACCCGACTCGCGGGTGAGCCGGTCCGCCAGCGCGGGGTAGGTCAGCGCCACGTCGGCCGCGGCGCCCTTGGGCCGCGGCAGGTCGTGCACGAGGAGCACGTGGCCGTGGACCGGTGCGCCCGCAGGCGTGGTGCTGGCGTAGGTGGCGAGGTCCCCCGCCGGCCCGGGGCGGAGCCTGAAGGGCCCCGGCACGTCAGATGCCGATGCGCTGTGCCAGCAACTCGCGGTGGTACGAGGGATCGCCCAGCAACAGCTCCGACGACTTGGCCCGCTTGAAGTAGAGGTGGGCCGGGTGCTCCCACGTGAAGCCGATGCCACCATGGATCTGAATGTTCTCCGCGGCGGAGTGGAAGTAGGCTTCCGAGCAGTAGGACTTGGCCAACGAGGCCACCACCGGCAGCTCGTCGGAGTCCTCGGCTGCGGCCCAGGCCGCGTAGTAGGCGGCCGACTTGGCCGACTCGACCTCGAGCAGCATGTCGGCGCACTTGTGCTTGATGGCCTGGAACGAACCGATGGGCCGGCCGAACTGAATGCGCGTCTTCGCGTACTCGACCGAGGCGTCCAGCACGTGTTGCGCGCCACCCACCTGCTCGGCGGCCAGCGCCACGGCGGCGAGGTCGAGCGTCTTGGACAGCCCGGCCTCGGCTCCCCCGTCGACGCCGATGAGCACCGCCGGTGTCTCGGCGAACTGGAGCCGGGCCTGCTTGCGTGTCTGGTCCATGGTCGGCAGCGGCGTGCGCGTCAGCCCCGCCGCGTCACCCTGCACGGCGAACAGCGTCACTCCGGCGGCAGTCCGGCCCGCCACGATGATCAGGTTGGCGACGTGTCCGTCGATGACGAACATCTTGGCGCCGTTCAGCACCCAGCCCCCGTCCTTCTGCGTGGCCGCCAGCTCAATACCGCTGAAGTCCCACTTCCCGTTCTCCTCGGTGATGGCCAAGGTCCCGATCGTCTCGCCCGAGGCGATGCCGGGCAGGTAGGACTTCTTGGCCTCGTCGTCGCCGGAGGTGAGCAGCGCGTTGGCCGCCAGCGCCACCGAGGAGAAGAACGGCGCGCACAGCAGCGCGGCGCCCATCTCTTCGAGCACGACCAACAGCTCCACATACGAAAATCCCGACCCGCCGAACTCCTCGGGGATGGTCAGGGACTGCAGGCCGAGCTGGTCCGCCATCTGGCTCCACACGGCGGGGTCGTACCCGTCCGTGGTGTCCATCAGGCGGCGCACCTCGGACTCGGGTGACTTCTCCGCCAGGAACCGACGCACCGCGGTGCGCAGCTCCTCCTGCTCGTCACTGAAGGCGAAATTCATGGCCTGGGCTCCCTCTGCCTCTTCCTGGCAGCGTGTCTACCAGACGAAAGAGCGGCGGGACCAGATGTGCGACGCTGGGGTGATGGGACAGTTGGAGCAGATCTGGAGCGATGCCTCCGCCGAGGTCCACCAGATAGTGGTGGGCCCCATGGACAACAACGTCTACATCCTGCGTTGCCGCCGCACCGGTGAGGCCATGCTCATAGACGCCGCCAACGAGCACGAGGAACTGCTCCAGATCTGCAAGCAGCTCGGCGTCAACCAGGTCGTGGAGACGCACGGGCACTGGGACCACATTCAGGCCGTGCCGGCGGTGCGCGAGGCCGGCATCTCGGTGGCCGTCACCAGCGCCGACGCGGGCATGCTGCCCAGCTACGACCTCATTCTCGAAGACGACGAGCAGCTCAGCGTGGGTGACCTGCGCCTCAGGACCTTGGCCACGCCCGGCCACACCCCCGGCTCCATCTGCTTCGCCGTGGAGGGCACGAACCTCCTGTTCACAGGCGACACCCTCTTCCCCGGCGGCCCGGGCAACACGACCTTCGAGGACGCCGACTTCGACACCATTATTCAGTCCATCGACCGCCGCATTTTCGCCGCCTTCGGGCCCGACACCCTGGTGCTGCCCGGCCACGGCACCTCCACCACGGTGGGCAACGAGGCTCCTCACCTGGGCGAATGGGTCGAGCGAGGTTGGTGATGACCGCCGCGGGGAGTCCGCCGGAATCGTCGCGGCGGCCTATAGCCAAAAACCTGACCAAAACGGTAAGCTTTTAGAAGATGACCACTCCCTCCCTGCTCGAAATCCGGGACCTGCACGTCTCGGCGGAGGACGGCCCCATTCTGCGTGGCGTCGACCTGACCGTCGGGGCGGGCGAGATCCACGCCCTCATGGGCCCCAACGGCGCCGGCAAGTCCACGCTGGCCGGCGCGCTGATGGGACACCCCGCCTACACGGTGACGTCCGGCTCCATCATCTTGGCGGGTGAGGACGTCACGCACTGGGCCACCGACGTGCGGGCCAAGGCCGGCCTCTTCCTGGCCTTCCAGTACCCCGAGTCGATCGAGGGCGTGTCGGTCACGCAGTTCCTGCGCCAGGCCATGGCGGCGAGGAAGGGCACCGAGGAGGTCTCGGTCCTCGAAGTCCGGGTGCTGATGACCGAGTGGATGGAGCGGCTCGGCATGGACACCTCATTCGCCAGCCGGCATCTCAATCAGGGCTTCAGCGGCGGCGAGAAGAAGCGCAACGAAATCCTGCAGATGGCGTTGCTGGAGCCACTCGTCGCCGTCCTCGACGAGACGGACTCGGGGTTGGACATCGACGCGCTGCGCGTCGTGGGACGTGGCGTGCGGGCCGTGCGCGAGAAGCGCCCCGAGCTCGGCGTCCTCGCCATCACGCACTACACCCGCCTGCTCGAAGAGCTCGTGCCCGACGTCGTGCACATCCTGATGGACGGTCGTGTGGTGACGAGCGGCGGCCCCGAGCTGGCCGCCCAGGTCGAGGCCGAGGGCTACGAGGGCTGGCGATGACGGCGGCGGCGGCGGCGCCCACCCCTGACGGCGGCGCCACGCCGGCACCACCGGCGCCGCTCAACGTCGAGGCGCTGCGCAAGGACTTCCCCCTGCTGACCCGCATCGTCAACGGCCGGCCCATCGTGTATCTCGATTCGGCCTCCTCCGCGCTGCAGCCCCAGGCCGTCATCGGGGCCATGTCGCGCTACTACGAGACAACGCACGCCAACGTGCACCGCGGCGTCTACGCCACCGCCGAGGAGGCCACGGCGCTGTACGAGCGGGCCCGGCTGGTGGCGGGGCGCTTCATCTCGGCTCCGGACGCGGCGCACGAGGTCGTCTTCACGAAGAACACCACCGAAGCGCTCAACCTGGTCGCCCAGTCCTGGGGCCGGGCCAACCTGCGCGCCGGCGACGCCGTGCTCCTGACCGAAATGGAACACCACGCCAACATTGTGCCGTGGATGATTCTCTCCGAGGAGCTGGGCGGCCTCGAGCTGCGCTACATCCCGATCGACGTGGAGGGCAGGCTCGTGCTCGACGACCTCGACCGCCTGGTGGACGGGGTCAAGGTCGTCGGCGTCTCGTGCATGTCCAACGTGCTCGGCACCATCAACCCGGTGCGGCACATCGCCTCGGTGGCCCACGCTGCAGGGGCTGTGGTGGTGGCCGACGGCGCGCAGCTCGTGCCGCACTCGCCGGTCGACGTGCGCGAGCTCGGCGTCGACTTCATCGCCTTCTCGGGCCACAAGATGATGGGCCCGACCGGCATCGGCGTCCTGTGGGGCCGGACCGAGCTGCTCGACGCCATGCCCCCGTTCCTCGGCGGTGGCGGCATGATCCTCGACGTCAAGCTCGACAGCTTCAAGGCCGCCCCACCCCCGGCCCGCTTCGAGGCCGGCACGCCGCCCATCGCCGAGGCCGTGGGCCTGACGGCGGCGATCGCCTACCTCAACGACATCGGGATGGATCGCATCCGGGCGCACGAGCTGGCGCTGACCAACTTCGCCATTGAGCGGCTGGACGAAAAGCTGGGCTCGGACGTGCAGATCTTCGGCCCGCCTCCCGGCCCCGACCGGGGCGGGGTGCTCTCACTGGCCTACCGGGACGTGCACGCGCACGACCTGGCCCAGGTGCTCGACCAGTTCGGCGTCTGCGTGCGGCCGGGCCACCACTGCGCCAAGCCGCTCATGCGCCGCCTGGGCGTCCAGGCCACCGCCCGTGCCTCGTTGTCCCTGTTCAGCGACGAGCACGACATTGAGGTGCTGATCGAGGGATTGCTGGAAGCCGGTAGATTATTCGGCTGATGGCCGACCTTGAAGAGCTGTACCGCGAGATCATCCTCGACCACTACCGCTCACCACGGAACAGAGGCGAGCTGGACTCCCCGCCCGCCCACCGGGTCGAGGGATTCAACCCCTTGTGCGGCGACGAGGTCGTGGTGTCCATGATCGTCGAGGACGGCAAGGTGGCCGACCTGAAGATCGGCGGCTCGGGCTGCTCCATCAGCCAATCCTCCGCCTCGTTGATGTCGGCCGCCGTCAAGGGCAAGCCGGTCGACGAGGTGCGCCGCCTCATCTCGACCTTCAAGGGGATGATGTCGATCCACGAGGCTGCCCTCGGACCCGACAGCAACGGCGACGGCTCGGGCGACGGGGTGGAGAGCGAGCCCGAGGAGATCGACCTCGACAAGCTGGGCGAGCTGGCGGCGCTGCAGGGCGTCGTGAAGTTCCCGGTCCGCATCAAGTGCGCCACCTTGAGCTGGAACGCACTGGCCCAGGGCCTCGACGAGGTGGGGGCAGCGGCCTCCTAAGTCTTTTCGGGTTGACGACGGGCCGGCCCGTCGGCGATCGCATCCGGTTTCTCCTTCGAGCTGACCGCCCCCTTCTGCGCGCACCCTTCTGGCGTGCCGGACCATTCACCTCCGATGCCCGAGATCACCCTTGCAGTCGCTTCTCCGATCGGCGCCGACGCCGGCGCCGACGCCTACGGCCACGCCCACGCCCACGGCGACCTGGTCGCTTTGGCTGCCACCCTGTCGAAGGAAGAGCTCAGGGCTCGCATGCAAGACGCACTGCGGGTGAAGGCGGCGGCCGAGGGCGAGTACACCGTCTACTTCGCCGAGTCCAAGAAGCGCGAGATGTTCCGCGACGAAGGAGCCACCTCGCCGGAGACCTGGGCGGCCGAGAGCTTCGGCGTCTCCGTGCCGACAGCCCGCTCGTACTCTCTGGTGGCCGACAAGGCGCCTCACGTGCCAGAGCTGATGGAGTCCCTCCGCCGAGGTGAGATCTCCTTTGACAAGGTGCGGGCCGTGGTCGATGTGGCCACCCCCGAAACCGATCACTCGCTCTGCGAGCAGGCCAAGGAGAGCTCGGTGCGTGAGCTGGCCGAAGTGGCCCGGACCACGGCCGCCCGAGCCAGGTCAGCTTCGGTCTCCCTGTCACGCTCTGAGCACGACGGTCGCTACTTGCGCTTCAACGATCCGCACCGCACCATGACGCTCCAGTTGCCCAAGGAGGACTACGCCCAGGCGAAGGCCAGCGTTGACGCCTTCGCCAAAGCTGTCTCCCCGCAAGGGGAGAAGAAGATCCCCTTGGACCAGCGGCGCTACGACGGGTTCATGGGGATCATGGACTCAGTGGCCCCAGGCAAGACTTCTTCGGGCAAAGGCGCCTCAGGCACCTCGAAGCAGGCCAATGCGCCAATGCCACCCAAGCCGTTCCTGGTGGTGGCCCATGTGCCGCTCGAGGACCTGGTGACCGAGTCAGGCGAGAAGAGCGAGCTGGCGGCCGAACTCGAGCACGGCGGTTTGATCGACATCGAGACGGTCCAGCGCATCGCCTGTGACGCCGCCGTGGTGGTGGCTGTTGATGACGCGGCCGGCCACACCATGTACGAGGGCCGGGCCCGGCGTTTTCCCTCCGGGGCGCAGCGGCGTGAGGTGATCCGCCGGGACCGCCACTGCCGGTTCCCGGGCTGCGCCAATGTCACCTTCGCCGACGTGCACCACATCGTGCCCTGGAGCCTCGGTGGCGGGACCGATTTGGACAATTTAATTTTGCTGAGGCTGTCGCACGAACCTTCTGTACTTGGACCCGATCCGAGCGCGGCTGGGCCGGCGATCAGCCGGCGAAGGCCGTTCGCAGCTTGAGCAGGTTGTGGGTGGTGCAGATGAGGCGCCACTCGCTCTGCACGGCCGCCATGCCCCGGCGAGTGAAGCTTCGATAGCCGCGGTTTGGGCTTCCACCGGTCTGACGGACATCCACCAAGAGGGGCACAGCCCCAGAGAGGATGTCCAAAATGGAGACCATGGAGAAGAAGAAGCCGCGTGCGCGGCGCTCGTTCACTCCGGAGTTCAAGGCTGAGATCGTCGAGCTGTGCCGGCGTGGTGATCGCAGCATCGGCCAGGTGGCCAGGGACTTCGATCTGACCGAGACCAACGTGCGCACCTGGGTGAAACAAACCGAGATCGACCAGGGCGAGCGTCCCGGCCTGACCAGCGCGGAGCGGGAAGAGCTGACCCGCCTGCGCCGGGAGAACCGGCGCCTCGAGATCGACAACGAGACGCTCAAGCGGGCAACAGCTTTCTTCGCTCGGGAGACCCGATGACGGTGGACCCGTTCGTCGAGGCGGAGGAAGTCGCAGGCCACAGCGTGCAGAACGCCTGTCGGCTGCTCGAGGTCTCCAAGTCCGCCTACTACCAGCGCCGCAACGGCATCCCGTCTCGCCGTGAGGTCACCGACGCCGAGCTGCTCGAGCTGATCCGCGCCATCCACACCGAGTCCAACGGCACCTATGGCGCCCCGCGGGTCCACAAGGAGCTCTGGCACCGCCACGTGGCGGCCGGCAAGCGCAAGGTGACCAGGCTGATGCGTCAGGCCGGTCTCGAGGGACGGTGCAAGAAGCGCTGGCGCAAGACCACCGTCGCCGACCCGGCTGCCGAGTTGGCGCGCGACCTCATCGGACGCCACTTCGGACCGTGCGAGGAGATGGACCGGCGCTATGTCGGCGACATCACCTACATCTCGACCTGGGAGGGCTGGGCTTACTTGGCCACCGTCATCGACCTGGCCAGCCGCCGGGTCGTCGGCTGGGCCCTGGCCGATCACATGCGCACCGAGCTGGTCCAAGACGCCCTCGCCATGGCCTTCGCCAACCGGGCACCGCAGCGCGGCGTCATTTTTCATTCGGACAGGGGCTGTCAATATACGAGCGGTGATTTTGCCGAGTTGGCCCGGGCCAACGGCGTGGTGCTCTCGGTCGGGCGCAAGGGCGAGTGCTGGGATAATGCAGTAGCCGAGAGCTTCTTCGCCACCATCAAGCGAGAGCTCATCGACACACGCGCTTGGCCGACGCGGGTCGGGCTTCGACGCGCGGTCTTCGAGTACATCGAGGGTTGGTACAACACGCGCCGACTGCATTCGACGCTCGGTTACCTCAGCCCCGCTCAATACGAAGCTGTCCACCACAACGCCGATCTTCAGGCGGCATAATCAACACAAGCAACGTGTCCGTCGAACCGGATCAAGCCCAGTTGGCCTTGATGTTGCCGAAGACGGGCTCGATGATGACTTTGCGCCGTCTGAAGCGCTCGGCGTGGGTGGGTTGGGCGAGCTTGTCGTCCATGGCCCGGCGCACCATCGAAGGGTCGGGAGCTTCACTGCGCACATGGGCCAGCATTGTCATGACCCGGGTGTTCGAAACACCCAGTTGGTCTGCGGCGGCGCGTCGGGAGATCTCACCTCGATCGACTTGTTCGATGACGGGGACCCATTCGGCCGGATCAGGGTCGCTCATCGATCTGATCCGCTGGCCGGTCGTCCCGAAATAGCGCTTGGTCATGTCGCGCACCCACGTATAGGAGACGCCCAGGATCTCGCCCGCGGCGCGCTGGGAGAGCTCGCCTGCGTTGACCCGGGCCAGGACAGCCAGGCGGTCGTCACTCGGCTTGGGCGCATTGCGCCAGGGGCTCTTGCGGGTGGCGATAAGGACGTCGGCTCCGACGTCGGTGGTGGCGTTGGCCGCTGACCAATAGCCCGCATCGGCCAAGAAGACCTCGGTGCCACAGAGGTGCCCGGCCGCAGTCAGGTTCTCGTTGGCGGCGCGGGCCATGGGCACGAAGCTGATCTGGTCGTTGGTGTTGTTGTTCACCTCGGCGGCCACGATGACCTGGTCGGCCGAGGCGGCCGCCTGGGCGTTATAGCCCTGCAGGCGCTTGTTGAACGTCGCCATCATCCGTGAGTCGGGGTCGGTGATGTTGGCTTTGCGCACCCCGCGGG
>DATCEZ010000313.1:0-2228 GCA_036509775.1 Acidimicrobiales bacterium | reverse complement strand
ACAAGGTCCTCGGGGCCATTGAGGACTCCACCGTGAGGGTGCTGCGTCACAAGGTGAACCAGGGCAAGGGCGCCGCCCTGCGCACCGGGTTGGTCGAGGCCCGCGGCGATCTCATCCTCATTCAAGATGCCGACCTCGAGTACGACCCCAATGACTGGCCCCGACTTCTGGAACCGATTCTGCGGGGGAAGGCCCGGGTCGTCTACGGGAGCCGCTTCACCGGCGAGCGCAAGAACATGCTGCCGCTGCACTGGTTCGGTAATAGGCTCCTGTCTTTGGTCACCAACATCCTGTACCGCACGACGCTGTCGGACATGGAGACCTGTTACAAGCTGTTCGACGCCCAGGTGCTCGAGGGACTGACGGTGGTCTCCAACCGCTTCGACTTCGAGCCCGAAATCACGGCCAAGGTGCTGCGCCGCGGCCACCGCATTTACGAGGTCCCGATTTCGTACGCGGGCCGCGAGCATGACGAAGGCAAGAAGATCACCTGGCGCGACGGGTTCAGCGCGCTGCGGGCCCTCGTGAAGTTCCGCTTCACACGGGACTACTGAGCACCGGGTGTCCGGCACGATCGGCGCCGTCGTGGTGGACCACGACACCGGACCGTTGCTCGACGGCTGCATCCGCTCCCTGCTCGAGAACGGGGCGTCGTCCGTCGTGGTCGTGGAGAACGGAGCGGCGGGCAGTGCGGCCCGCATCATCGAAGAACTGCCGGACGGGCCCCAGACGCAGTCCGTCGGGCTGGTGCTGCCCGGTCGCAACCTGGGCTACGGCGCCGGCGCCAACCGGGGCCTGGCCGCCCTGGCCGGGGACCCCGAACCGCCCGAATGGGTCCTGGTCTGCAACCCTGACCTCGTCGTGCACCCCGGCGCGCTGACCGCGCTGCGCCAGGCGCTCGAGGCGGAGCCCGCCTGGGCGCTGGTCGGGCCCCGCATCCTCACCGAGACCGGCGCGGTGTATCCCTCGGTGCGCAACTTCCCCTCCTTCACCGATGCGGCCGGTCACGCACTGCTGGCGCAGTTCAATCCGCAGAACCCGTTCACGCTCCGCTACAACCCCGGCACGCCCGCAGGCGACGTGGTGACGCCGGCGGGCTGGATCTCGGGCTCGTGCTTCCTGGCCCGGCGCAGCGCGCTGGAGGAGTTGGGCGGCTTCGACGAGGCGTACTTCATGTATCTCGAGGACACGGACCTCTGTTGGCGGGCCCATGACGCCGGCTGGGGCGTGGGCTTTGCCGGGACGGCGGAGGTCACGCACGTGCAGGGCTTCAGCACGGCGCGCCATCCCTATCGGATGATGATCGCCCACCACCGCTCGGCCCTCCGCTTCACCTTCCGCACGACCAGGGGTTGGCGCCGGGCCGCCCTCCCGCTGGCGGCTTTGGTGCTGGGGGCCCGCATGGGCATCGCCACCCTCCGCATCGCCGCCCGCCCCCGCCGCTAGCGCGTTGGGAGGGCACCGGCCTCTGGTCATCATGGCGATCGTGGCCATCGGGGCCGCCGTGGTGGCCCTGGCCGTGGCGGCCCTCGTCAGTGGGCCCCGTCAGGCGCCGCACTCGCAGGTGCGTGTGGAGCCGCAGGTGACGTTCGCCCTCCCGCCGGCAAGTTCGGGCTGCATCGGCGCGACGGCTTTGCCCGGCTCCGCTGCAGCGGAGAAGGCGCCGCTGACGGTGAGCGTGGTGGCCGGACAGGTGGCCGAGGCGGTCAACGTGTGCATCGGCGACCAGGGGCCGTTCCCGTTCGTTTTGGACACCGGGGCGGGGCAGTCGACCATCGACGCCGGCCTGGCTCACCGGCTGCACCTGGCCAGCGCCGGCCCCCCCAGCGAGTTCGCCGGCGTGGGGTGCACCGGGACGGCCCGCCCGGTCTCGGTGGGGGACTGGTCGCTCGACGGCGTGCCGCTGTCTGCACAGCAGCTCACGGCCGCCACGCTGCCCCAGATGGGCGGCAAGGGTGAGCCGGTCGGCCTGTTGGGCTCCGACGTGCTCTCCCGCTTCGGCGCCATCCGCATCGACTTCGGGTCGGGCGACCTGATCCTGCCCGGCGCGGAGGGCGCGCCGCTCGCCCAGTCGTCGCCGTTCACGGGCCCGCTGGGCACCGTTCCGACCGCGCTGACGCAGGGCGAGCAGGGCACGACGGTGCCGCTCACGGTGACGCCGGCGCCCGGCGATGTCTCGCTCAACGTGGCCGTCCGCTTCGACGGTGGCCGGCGGCGCGACTTTGTGG
>DATCEZ010000312.1:0-4059 GCA_036509775.1 Acidimicrobiales bacterium | reverse complement strand
CTCGGGGTCGCTCACGTGTGGGCCTTTGCCGCCCCGTCCTCCATGCCGATGCGATCGACCGCGGGCAGGATCTGGCGTTGCAGGAGCTCGCCTCCGTCCACGCTGACGTGGATGCCGTCGGCAGAACGCACATCGATACCGGACACAGAGGCCGTGTAGACGCCGGCGGGGCTGAGCATGCGGTTGAGGTCGATCACGCTGACCACGCCGGGGTGCGTCGCCGCCACCTGGCGCACCAGGGCGTTGTAGGCCCGGGTCCGGGCCGGCATGTTCTCCGACCAGGGCAGGCCGTTGGCCTGGCGGTTACGGGGGTCGACGTAGGGCATAGTGAGGAGCACCACTTTGGCACCAAACGAGTGGAGAATGGTGATGGCAGCCTGGAGATCGGCCCCGAGGTGCTGGTTCCAGGCCGGCTCGCCGACATGCACCCAGTGGCCGTCGAGCAGGTGGTCGGCCACCTCCCAGCGTCCCAGGCCCAGGGCGACGACCTGTGGCCGCTGACCGGCGATGACGAACGGCCACAGGCCACGCCAGTTGTCACAGCCCGGCGTGGCCGGCCCCGCCGCGGCGGCGGTGAGCACCTGGAGTTGCGGGTCGAGATCGCACCCCACCGTGGCATCGTCCGTCACGGTGACCCCGTACTCCTGCCGGGCATCCACCGAGAGCCCCATGCCCAAGGTCATGGCGATGGAGTCGCCGAGGACGAGGAGCCGTACCGGGTGGGCCCCGTAGGCGCCGGCGTGCTGCAGCGAGGCGTGCTCCGACTTCGTCAAGCCGGCCGGGAGCGGAAAGGCCACCCGCGCCCCGCCTGAGCCGTCGGCCCGGGCCGCCGAAGCGGCTGCCGCCGGGCCGGCCGTCAGACCCGTCAGACCCGTCAGACCCGTCAGACCCGTCAGCGCCGTCACGCCGATGCACGACAGGACGAGGCAGGCGCTGCCCAACAGGCCCCGCACACCCACTCGCTTCACGCCAGCTCCGTCCTCTCGCGCCTTCCACCTCGCCTGGAGGGCAGGACGCGCCCGATCGACCGGTCCGCCGCGGGAGAACCGGATCCCGCGCACCCGACTTTTCCTCGTCGGCCGATGCCGGCCGCACCTTGAGTCTCCCATCCGGGGCCCTCAGCGTTTGTGCAGTGCACCCCCGCTGACGCAGTCCACCACCTGCATGGTGGCCCGAAAGCCAGTCTGTTTCCCTTCGGCCGCCCCGGCGCAGGTGGCCAGGGTGCCGGCCGGAAGCACCAGAGGCCGGGTCAGCCGCAATTGCACGTTGTCCCAGACCCAGGCGCCGGCTTGCACGGTGGGCCGGCGGCCGAGGGCGGCCGTCATGAAAGCCGCCGCATACGTGGGGTCGTGCCCCTGCTCCGCCGGCGGTGCGGCCGGGTTGGTGGCGATCACCACGGTGTTCACCTGCCACACCGCCAGGGCATGGCGCACCGCGGCGTACTGGGTGGGCGTGCCCGACGGCTCGGGCATGCCCACCCCGAAGTCGAGCAGGCTGATGATCCGGAAGCCGGCCTTGGCCGACCCGGCCCGTGCCTCAACGCCTTGCGGTCCTCCCCCGCCGGCCTGGCTGTAATGGATGCGATTGACGGCCTGCCATGCCATGGCCGACTGCAGGCCGGAGAACGGGGCCGGGTACGACAGGAGGACCCGCCCGGATGGCAAGGTCGGCGCCACCTCGCTGTACCAGCGGGGCAATGTGACCGCCTGCATGGCAAAGGGCAGGCGTTCGCCGAAGATGACGCCCATCGGCACCAGTGCCACCGCCGCCACGACGAGCGCGCTCAGCGATCCGAGCACGCCGCGCCACTGGGGCAGCCACTGGACCACGGCCCGGCGGACCCGCTCGAGAATGACGGCCAGGACGACGGCCGCGGCCAGGTAGCCCACCGCCATGAAGCGTTGCTCAATGATGTTCTCGAGCACCGGTATGCGCGTGAACACCCATGCCGGCTCCCACTGCCCGTGGCGCTCGCCCAACGAGCAGACGGCGCACACGACGAAAACGAAGCCGAAGAACCACAGACGGCGGTCTCGCCAGAAGGCCACGACGCCCGCCACCATGACGGCGAGGAAGCTCCATCCCACATACGCGGCGGAGGCGAGCGGCGCACCCTCGTAGCCGCCGAGCGCCAGGAAGACGTTCGAGCGCGGCGGGTAGCCGGTCGTCACGAAGCTCGAGGGGATGAAGCCGCCGATCACCCCGACGTTGGGCCAGACCAGGCCCGAGAGGCTGGCCGGGCCCTTCAGCGCATACCAGACGGGCCAGGCCAGGAGCACGACCGTGAGGCCGAAGCCGACAACCAGTGCCTTGGCGGCGTAGGGGAACCTGGCCCGGACCAAGGACGGCTTCGTCACCAACGCGGCGACGACCAACGCCACCACGCAGATGACGACCACGACGGCCACGATGGCGAGCAGCTCGGAGGAGAGGAAGAACTGCGCGAACAGCAGGACGGCGAGCAGGACGCCGGTCCACAGCGGGCTGCGGCGCTGGCGGACGAAGATCTCGTCGAGGGCGGCCAAAATGAGCGGCAGCAACATGAGCGCCGCCGTCATCAAGTGGGCGAACTCCAGGCTCGAGAGGACGAAGGGCGAGAAGCCGTAGAGCAGTCCGCCGACGAAGGCGGCCGGGGTCCACGAGACCCAGCGCCTGATCACGAAGAACGCGGTGAAGGCGGTCAGGGCGGGCGTGATGGTCGAGGCCACGTTCAGCGACGCCACCGGGCCCCAGATCCACGTCACCGGGACCAGCGGGAGGCTGAGGCCGGTGACCGAGGTCTGCGACAAAAGGTTGATGCCGTGCGGATGGAAGAGCGCTGTCGAGAAGAACGGGTTCTGGCCGTGGGACAAGGCAGTGGCCGGCCACTGGAAGAACCACAGGAAGAGTGCCGGATCGCCGCAGCCGCACAGGGTGTGTGTGCTGGCGCCCCCGGCCCAGGCGTGCACCCACAGGAGGAAGCCGAGCGCGACATACAACGCACCCGCCACCACGAGGGTCATCCATGTTCGCCACCACCGCGCCGACCTCGGCGCGTCGCTAGCCAGCTTCGAGTGTGCCCGCCGTGGCATTCGTGCGGCGCGGCAGCACCGGGGCGTCCCGTCCGGTCGACCCCGCCTCGTGGTACTCCTCTTCGACGTTGACGGCCCACACGTCGTGGTCGGCCCCGAAGATGTTCTCCACGGTCATCATGGCCGTGTACATGGAGTGGTCCTGATTGTTGTACTTGTGCATCCCGTTGCGCCCGACCGGATGAATGTTGGGCGCCTCGGCCTCGAGCCACTTGCGGATGGTCTCGACGTTGTCCTTGTAGGCGAAGTCGTAGTACGGGTAGGCCTTGGGGACCCGGACGACGTAGCCGTGCTCGACGTCGCCCTCCGCCGCCAGGCCGAGGTGGACGAGCTCACGGGTGCCCAACGCGATCAACTCGTCGTCGGGCATGTTCCACATGGCATCGCCCTCGAAGACGAAGTACTCGAGCCCGAGACAGGTGCGCCCGTCCTTGACGAGGTAGGGCGACCACGAGCCGTAGTTCTGAATGCGCCCGACTTCCACGTCAGTGGCGTGGATGTAGATCCAGTTGTCGGGGAAGCTGCGGGACTCGGGCACGATCAGCGCCACCGTCAGGTAGTCGCGGTAGTGCAGGTCGTCCGCGGCGGCGACCACCTCCACCGGCGGCGGCGGGGTGATGGTGTGCACCAGCTCGCGCATGGGCATGGTCGAGATCACGTGGCTCGCCGGCTCGGTGTGGCCGACCCCGTTCTGCGTGTACGTCACTGCGGTCGCGCGCCCACCCTCGACCGTGATGCCGGTCAGCCGCGCCGACATCTCCAGCCTCCCTCCGGCGGCCTGCACCTTGTCCGCGCAGACTTCCCACATCATGCCGGGGCCGTACTTGGGATACTGGAACTCCTCAATGAGGGTGGTGATCTCCGTCTGGTTGCGCTTCGGCAGAATGGCGTTCATCACCGCCTTGCGGAGGTCCAGGTTCTTGATCCGCTGTGCCGCCCAGTCGGCCGGCATGTCCGAGACGGGCACGCCCCACACCTTCTCGGTGTA
>DATCEZ010000311.1:0-16371 GCA_036509775.1 Acidimicrobiales bacterium | reverse complement strand
GGCGAGCCGCGCCTAGGGCCAATGGTCCCTTGCTACGCGCGCTCCAGGCGCGCCCGCGCACCGGTCCCGAGGTCGAGCACGGTCACGGGCGACAGCGGGAGCCGGGGCGGCATGGTTACCGACAGGTCACCACCGGGCTCGACCGACCACTCCAACGGC
Source organism: Acidimicrobiales bacterium (assembly GCA_036509775.1). GTDB lineage: Bacteria > Actinomycetota > Acidimicrobiia > Acidimicrobiales > RAAP-2 > Bog-473. The sequence continues at coordinate 16,212 of DATCEZ010000311.1, read as the reverse complement.
GCGTCGGCGCCGACGAGTCGGACCCGACGCACGTGCTCGCCGTCGACAGCGCGCAGCGTGAGTTGGCGCGCCCGGGGCATGCCGAGCAGCAGCACGTAGACGCCCTCGCCACTCTTGGTGAAACGCACCGGCGTCCCGTCGGCGCTGACCGACTCGGTCACCAGCCAAGGGCGGCTGCCGTAAATGGCCTCGCCGTTGACGTCGAGCCACGCCCCGAGGCCGCGCAGCGGCGCCTGCTGCTCGTCGGGGATGGTGCCGTCCGGCCGCGGGCCGATGCCGAGCAGGAGGTTGCCGTTCTTGGCTACGACGTCGCAGAACATCTGCACGAGCTCGTTCTCGGAAATGATGTCCTCGGGCAGCTCGTGGCGGTTGGCGCCGAACGAGTGCCCGACGCCCCGGGCCAACTCCCACTTGCGTGCCGAGGCCGTGCGCAGCACGTCGTACTCGGGCGTGCGGAAGTCGTAGTGCTTCGGGCTGGCGAAGGTGAGGTGCTTGCGCCGCTCGGGGATCGACGACCAGGCCGCCTGCACCACGGCGCCGACGGCGCGCACCAGCGCGTCGGTCGCCGCATTGCGCGGCAGGCCAGGCTCCTTCCAGCGGTCGTTGATGACGCCCTCCTCCACTGCGTTGTAGTAGTCGGCGAAGAGTTGCGGCAGCCGCGGATCGCTCGGCCAGCCGATGTCATTCCACAACACGGACGGCGCGTAGCGCTCGATGAGCTCGCGCACGTGTGCCGTCACGTAGTCCACGTACCGCGGGCCGTGCGGCGCTGCCAGCACGGCGTCGGCCGCCGTGGTCAGCACCGCGTCGTTGTAGGGCCAGTCGTAGCCGCCGGAGTAGTAGAGCCCCATGCGCATGCGCCGGGCCCGCACCGCCTCGCTCAGGTCGCCCACCAGGTCGCGGCGCGCCCGGTACTCACCTTTGACCGGGTGCGCCACGGTCGAAGGCCACAGGGCGAAGCCGTCGTGGTGCTTCGTGGTGAGCACGACGTAGCGCGCGCCCGCCGACCGGCACAGGTCGGCCAGGGCGTCGAGGTCGGCGCCCGAGGAGGCGGAGTCGAAGGTGCGCACGAAGTTGTCGTAGGGGTAGTCCTCGCCGTAGACCCGGGCATGGTGCTTCTGCGTCGGACTGCCCGGGATCTGCATGGTGTTGCGGTACCACTCGGCGTACGGGTTCTCCCGGAGCATCCGCTTGGGCCCGTCCTTGACCAACAGCTGCTGAATGTCGGGCACCCGCGGCGCCCAGCCCGGTACCGAGTAGAGGCCCCAGTGAATGAAGATCCCGAGCTTGGCGTCGTCGTACCAGATCGGCACCTGGTGCGTCCGCAGGGACTCCCACGTCCCCTCGAACCGTCCACCTGGCGCAGCGCTCTCGCCCGTCACCGCATCAGCCTCTCAGCCCGCGGCCAGGGCCGCTCCGCCGGCACCCGCCGCGCCATTGCCACCACCGCCGTCCTCCCCGCCCGCGCCATGGGCCCCAGGCTTGCCGTAGCGGAGCCGGAAGGCGAAGTAGGCGAAGGGCCCCACCAGAATGGGCAGCCAGTACGAAATGATCCGGTAGGCCAGCGTGGCCACGACGGCATCGACGCCGGGCACCCCGGCCAGGATGAGCAGTGCGCTCAAACCGGCCTCCACAATGCCCAAGCCGCCCGGCGTAATGGGGATCAGCGCCAACAACCCGGCCACTGCGTATGCCAGCAGCACCAAAGAGGGATTGGGCTTGACCCCGGTGGCCCGGATGCAGGCCAGGAGGGTCCCGAAGTCGAAAAGCAAGCGCCCGCTGCTCAACAACAGGGCCGCCTTCCAGCGCTTGCCCAGCACGCCCCGGATGCGGTTGCGCTCGAAGACAAGCCGGTCCGACAGGCCGGTCATCGGTGCCTCCTTGCGCTTCCACCGGTTGCGGGCGGCCTGTATGACCCGCCCGGCCCACCGCAACGGCCCGTCCAGGGTGAGCACCAGCGCGCCGAAGCCGGCGAACAGCACGAAGGCCCCCAGGCCGAGGAGCGCCGCGTGTTGCAGGCCGTTGGCGATGGGCGTCCCGGCCAGGATGGCGGGCAGGACGAAGATCGGCAGAGCCAGCAGGCCCGCAATGCCGAGCAGCGAGAAGGCGGTGAGCCCCGCCACCGCGGTGGCCGGATCGTTGCCCGAGGCGGCCAGCATGCGGAACTGCGTGGCCGCGCCGAAGGCGGCGCCCCCGGGCACAATCAGGCTGATGGCGTTGCCGGACAGCTGCGACGTCGTGACGGAGAACCAGGCCGTCGTGCGCAGGGCGATCCGCTGCAGCGCGATGGTGCAGGTGAAGTGCGCCACCTGGAGCCCCAGCGCCAGTGCGAACCAGATGGGGTCGAGCGACGTCAGCTTCGGGAAGGCGTCGAACACCGCGGCCAGGCTCGGAAAGAGGAGGTAGAGCGTAATGCCGGCCACCACGACCAGCACCGACTTCTTGGCGACGGACCGCCAGGGTGGCGCCGGTGAGGCGACATCCAGCTCGAGGCGCGAGGCCAACCGCTGCGACATGGCGTCGCTGCCGGCGACATGGCCGGGCGACTGTTGCTGCTGTGGCCCGTCCTCGGGTTCGTGATCCTCTTGCGTCGCCACCGCCAGAATGCTCTCAGTGACGACGCGGCCTCGCTAGCCGGCCAGGATCTTGGTCTTCTGGGCCTCGAACTCGGCGTCGGTGAGCACACCCTGCGACTTGAGGTCGGCCAGCTTGGAGAGCTGGTCGGCGCTGCTGGCCCCGGGCGTGCCGGCGGCCTGCTTGACGTACTGGTCGAAGGCTTTCTGCTGCTGGGCGGCCTGCTCGGCGGCCCGCTCGTGCATCTTGCCGCCCCTGGCGATCAGGTACACGAAGACACCCAGGAAGGGCAGGATGATGATGAAGATCACCCACAGCGCCTTGGCCCAGCCGCCCATGTCGTGGCTGCGGAAGACGTCCATGAAGACCATGATCAGCAACCAGATCCAGATGATGAAGAGGAAGAAGTACAACATCGTCAGGAAGAAATCGAGGATCGGATATTGGTAGCTGGCAGCGAGCATCGAAACTCCTTGTTGTCCGTGGTCGGCGAGAACCCGACAACCAATGTTTAGCGCCTGCAACTGAAGGAGTGCTGGGATATCCCCAGGCCGGGTCCCCTTTGTTGCGCCTCCGTTGGCGAACGCCGCCGCGGCCGGCCGGCCTCGCCGCCCCGCCGGGCCGCAGCCCGGAGGGGCCCCGCCACCCCGGCCCCGGCATGGACTGACCTGACCCGCGACGGCTTTACTGTTGGCATCGTCCGCGGCCGACGGCCCGGGTACGGCGACCGATTGCAAGGAGAGGGCACCTTGGCCAGCGAGGGATTCCACGAGCCGCTCGACCTGCTCGACGAGGCCACGTTCGACTACCACCGCGCCATGACGTCGCTGTGCGAGGAGCTCGAGGCCATCGACTGGTACCACCAGCGGGTCGTCGCCACATCGGACGAGAGCCTGGCCGCCGTCCTGGCCTACAACCGGGACGACGAGAAGGAGCATGCCGCCATGGCCCTCGAGTGGCTGCGCCGGCGCGATACGACCCTCGACAAGCAACTCCGCAAGTTCTTGTTCTCGTCCGGCCCCATCACCGAGGTCGGCGAGTCGACCGAAGTTTCGTCCGCACCCACCACGTCGGGCTCGCTCGGCATCGGCAGCCTCAAGGGAGTAGCGCAATGAACCACCTGCACCGCGAACTGGCCCCGATTTCGGACGCCGGCTGGGACTCCATTGACGACGAGGCCAAGTCGCGCCTGCCGACCTACCTGGCCGCCCGCAAGCTGGTCGACTTCGAGGGCCCGCACGGCTACGCCTACTCGGCCACAAACCTGGGCCGGGTCACCGAAATCGCCGGACCGTCGGAGGGCGTGAGCGCCCTGCAGCGCAAGGTGCTCCCGGTGGTGGAGCTGCGCACCGAGTTCAAGGTCTCCCGGACCGAGCTGGACGACGTCGACCGGGGCACGTCCAACCCGGACCTCGACGAGCTGGACGGGGCCATCCGCCAGATCGCCCTGGCCGAGAACGTCACGGTCTTCCACGGCCACGGCGCCGCCGGGTTCAGCGGCATCACCGAGAGCACCTCGCACGAGCCCATCAGCGTCGATGACATCGACAAGGCGCCCGACGCGGCGGCGCGCGCTGTCAACGCGCTGCGCCAGTCCGGCATCGGCGGCCCCTACGGGCTGGCCATCTGCCCGGACATGTACACCAGCATCGTCGAGAGCACCGAGTACGGCGGCGAGCTCCTGCTCGACCACCTGCGCAAAATTCTGGGCGGGCCCCTCGTGTGGGCGCCCGGCATTGAGGGCGGCGTGGTGCTGAGCCTCCGGGGCGGCGACTTCAAGCTTGAGAGCGGACAGGACCTCTCCATCGGGTACCTCGACCACGATGCCGATGTCGTGCGCCTCTACCTCGAAGAGAGCTTCAACTTCCGGGTGCTCGAGCCCGACGCCGCCGTGGCGCTCCACCTCGGGGACTGACCCGCTCGCCGGACCCGCTCAACCAAGCCGCTCGCCAAAGCCGCTCGCCAAACGGGCTGGCGCTAGCGCGCACTCCCGGTGGGCCGGCTGCCCGACGGGGTCCGTCGCCGTGGTGGACGCGCCGCGCGGGCGCTCGCCGCGACGGCACCCACCACGCCGGCCGGGTCCACCGAGGTGATGGGCTTGCCGGCCTGAGCGATCTCGAGCAGTTCGGACATCTCCACCGCGGTCACGGGGCCGGAGAAGAGGAACCCCTGGCCGTGGTTGCACCCCTCCGCCCGCAGACCTTCGAGCTGCTCATGTGTCTCGATCCCCTCGGCCAGCGTCACGAGACCGAGGGTATGGCCGAGCTCTATCAGCGTGTGGATCACCGCCGCTGCATCGGGTGAGCGGCTCATGTCAGCCACGAAGGAGCGGTCGATCTTCAACACGTCCACCGGGAACTGGCGTAGGTAGGCCAGCGACGAGTAGCCGGTGCCGAAGTCGTCGATGGCCACCTTGACGCCCAGCGCTTTGAGCCGGTTGAGCCGGGACACGGTGGCCACGGAGTCGCGCATCAGGGTCGATTCCGTCACCTCCAGAATGAGCATGGAGGGCTGAAGCCCGCTAGTGATCAGTGCCGCCTGCACATCCTCGACGAGCTGGTCGGAGTCGAGCTGGCGCATTGAGACGTTGACCGAAATGGTGGCGTCGTGCCCCCGCCGGTGCCAGGCCGCCGCTTCGCGGCACGACTCATTGAGCACCCAGCGGCCGACGTCGATGATGAGGCCGCGCTCTTCGAGGACAGGGATGAAGACGTCGGGCGTGACGGGGCCGCGGCCCGGCTGATCCCAACGCAGCAGCGCCTCGACGCCTTGGATCTCAATGCCGTCGAGGTCGAAGATCGGGTGGTAGAGCAGACTGAACTCGTTGTCGGCGAGCGCCGTCTCCAGGGCTGACTTGAGGCTGAGGCGCTCCTTGGCCGCCGACTGCATGGAGTGCTCGAAGAGGACAGACTGGTCGCGGCCCGCTCCCTTGGCCCGGTACAGCGCGATGTCGGCGTCGCGCAGCAGGTCCTCCGCCGAGGGGCGGTCGCCGACGGCGATGCCGATGCTGGCCGAGACGGTGATCGACATGTTGTCGACCCCAGGCAGGTGGAAGGCGGGCTTGAGCACCTCGTGCACCCGCTCGGCGATCATTTCGGGCCCGCGGGCGAACGAGACGCCCTCGGCCAATATGACGAACTCGTCCCCGCCGAGGCGGCCGACGGTGTCACCCGAACGCAGAATGCCGAGCAACCGCCCGGCCACCATTTGCAGCAACTTGTCGCCGGCGCCGTGGCCCAGCGAGTCGTTGGAGTCCTTGAAGTTGTCGAGGTCGATGAACAGTGCCGCCACCGGGACGCCGGAGCGCCGGGCCCGAACCAGCATCTGCTGGGCCCGGTCGAGGATGAGCTGGCGGTTGGCCAGTCCGGTCAGCGGGTCGTGCAAGGCGCGGAAGGCGAGGAGCGCCTCGAACTTCTTGCGCTCGGTGACGTCGCGGATGTTCGAGACGTACCCGGCCACCGAGGCGCGGTCGGTCTGGTTCGACACGACGGCCTCCACGTCGCGTGTCGTCCCGTCCCTGCGCAGCATGCGGAACTCCAAGGTGGCCTGTCCCGACTCCACTTGGAACTCGCTCGCATTGAGCATTTTGAGGACGGCCTCGAGGTCCTCGGGATGCACGAAGTCGGTCGCGAGACGGCCGACGAGCTCGTCGGGCTCGTATTGCAGCAAGTCCTTAATAGCCGGCGAGACGTAGCGGAAGACCCCCAAGTCGCCGAGGATCATGGTGACGTCGGAGGAGTTCTGAATGAGCGAGCGGAAGCGGTCCTCGCTCAGCCGCAGCGTGGTCTCGGCTTCCTGCTTCTGCTCCAGGGCCGTCTCGTTCTGCTCCATGATGACGGCGGCCATCCGGATGACGAAGAAGAGGACGAAGACCCCCATGACGGTCAGCGAGGCGGCCTCCGAGGTCTTCAGCTCGGACGGCAGCCACCCCTGGGAAAGGCAGAACTGCCCGACGGCCATGCCGATGATGCTGCAGACGACGGACGCCTTCCAGACGCGCGATCCCGCACTCGCCATGTTCTCGAGGGCGATGAAGATGTACGCCGCCCACAGGACAGGCCCCCACCCCGTGAGGTAGATGGCGATCGTGACGGCTGCCACCTGGCTGACCACCCGGAGGTTCAGGGTGAACCAGTTGGGCCGGGCCTGGTAGAGGCGGTCGACCTGCAGATTGACCACGACAATGCTGACGAGCACCGTGAGCCACACCCACCAGTGCTCGCGGGCGACGTAGCCGAACCGCATCAGAACCACGATGACGGCGAAGGCGAACGGCGCAACGAGGTAGGCCAGCTTGGTCGGATCGAGCTTCCGCCGCGCCTTGGACGGCGTTCGAACCGGGGGTTCGGGACCGTCGGCACGGGCGGACGCACTCCCGGCATGCTGCGATGCCAGCGCCATGTCCCCCACTTTGTTTGATGAGCTCAACCCCCTTGTATCGTCAGCTGAGGCCCCCGACTTGACCGCCGGCGGCGCACTGACCGGACCCGCCTCTCTCGCCCGGAAAGCGGCCTCCACCTGGACTGATCCGACCCGGCGCCGCCCGCCCGATCACGCCATTGGACCGGATCCGTTTGTACCTCGCCCGGGGCCTCAGGGCTCCGGCAGCAGCGCGTGCGCCTCGGCGACGACCGCGGCCCGGTGCTGCAACGCCGTGGCCACCACAGAGCGACGGCCCTTGAGCGGCGTCGATCGCCCGGAAGACCGGAACAACGCCGGCCAGCTTGAGGAAGGGCCACAAGGGAGCGATCCCGAACAATGTCGACTTGCCGAGGAAGCGTGGGTAGCGGCGAAGCGTCAGCAACAGGAGGCCGTCGACCAAGCCGTTGGTGTGGTTGGCCACCAGCACGACCGGCGCCGCCTCGGGCAGGTTCTCCCCGTCCTCGACCTCAATGCTGCGGAAGAACACGCGGACGAGTAGGCGCGCCAACGCGGTCATTGACCAGTCAGCCAATCGCCGCAGCGGCCGTTCGGTGGTCTGCACTTTGGCGCGAGAAGTCCCGACCTCCACACGAGTCACGGTCGTATTCGGCGCGCCGAGAATTCCGGATGTCCGATTGCTATGGTGCCGCAGCACGCAGAAACCGGATCTGGGTTCTGGGGGGGTCCAGGCGCAGAATCCGCGCGGTGCGAACGGGGGTTCGGCCATGGCAAGGATCACTGGCACCAGAGCTGTGGGGGCCGCTCTGTTGCTCTTCTCGCTCACCGCGACCGGGGTGCTGCTGGCGCCGGGGACCGGCGGGGCGGCGTCGTCAACACCGGCGACGTTCGGCACGTTGCCGTCGCCCTGCGGCAAAGGGCACGCCACCGGCGCCACCGAGCAGGGGGTGACCAACTCCACCATCAACATTGCCTACGGCGACGACCGCGGCTTCTCGGGCAGCCCCGGACTCGATCAGGAGATGGGGGACGCGGTCAAGGCGATGATCGCCTGGTGTGACGCCCAGGGAGGCATTAACGGGCGCAAGATCGTGGGCGACTATTACGACTCAGCGGTGACAAACGTCGGCGCGGTCATGACACAGGCCTGCAAGACCGACTTCATGTTGGTCGGCGAAGGCTTCGCGCTCGACGGTCTGGCCGAACAGACCCGCTTGGGCTGCAACCTTGCCGCCGTCCCGGGCTTCACCGTCTCCGCCGACGTGGCCAACGCCTACGAGATGTACCAGGCCGCGCCGAACCCGGCGAACGCCAGCCCCGTGTCGATCGCCTACCAGGGGGAGAAGCTCTTCGGTTCCAAGACGCAGCACGTCGGCCAGTACAACTCGACGCTCTCGACCCAGCTGTCGTCGATGGCCAAGGCCGTGCAGGCCTACACCACGGCCGGCTGGAAGTTCGTCAACTGCCCGTTCCAGGTCAACTACAACGGTGAGGCCAACTACACGCCGTTCATGCAGAAGCTGCAGAGCTGCGGGGCCCAGATCGTCTTCGACGACGCCACCCCGGGACCGACCCTCTACGGCGCGCTCCAAGCGGAGAACCAGATCGGCTACAACCCGATTTGGTTGCTGGACGCCGCCGAGTACAGCCAGGCCTTCGCGCAGTGGAACACCAGCGGTCTCGGCAACAATGTGTACGTCCGCATCGGCTTCGAGCCGCTGGAAGCGGCCAAGGTCGTGCCGGCCGTGGCCGAGTACCTCTCGGTCGTGAAGAAGTCAGGCGGCCTGACGTCGGCCCTGGGCGAGCAGTCCGCGTCGTCCTTCCTCCTGTGGGCCACCGAGGCCAAGGCGTGCGGCTCCGCCCTGACCCGCCAGTGCATGATCAACCACCTGTCGAAGGTCACCAGCTGGACGGGCGGCGGGCTCAACGCGCCATCGGACCCGGCCAAGAACCAGCCGGCGCCCTGCGGGATCCTCATGAAGCTCGACAACACCAAGTGGGTGCAGGACTACCCGAAGAAGCTGGGCACGTTCGACTGCTCACCGAAGTACGTCGTGCCGAACTCGGGATCCGTCATCGGCACCACCCTCAACGCACAGGGGTACGCCACCCAGTACGCCACGTCCACCGTGATCAAGCCGCAGGGTTGAGCCAACTGCCGGCTTAACGCTCCGCGTCCAACGCGGACCGCACAATGGGGCCGATCTGCTCGACCTCCAACAAGAACCCGTCATGCCCTGAGAAGGACTCGACGACCGCAACGGAGGGCCGACGCGGCAGGAGCCGCGCAATCTCCTCCTGCTGCGCCAACGGGTAGAGCCGGTCCGTCGTGATGCCGGCCACGGTCACGTCGGCCTGCACCGCACCGAGCGCCGCGCCGAGACCACCCCGGCCGCGGCCAACGTCGTGGTGGTTCATCGCCTCGCTCAGGATCACGTATGAGTTCGGGTCGAACTTCTTGGCCAGCTTCTCGCCCTGGTACTGCAGGTACGACTCAATGGCGTACCGCCCGCCCTTCAGGGGATCCTCCTCACCCTGAGGTTCGTGGCCGAAGCGCTGTTCGAACTCGTCGCCGGTCCGGTAGGTGAAGTGACCGATGCCGCGGGCCGTCAACAACCCCTCGACGGGACGTTCCGGAGTCTCGTAGTAGTCGCCGCCGTGAAAAGCCGGGTCCCTGCGAATGGCGCGCACCTGCAGGGAGCACAGGGCGATCTGATCGGCTGAGGCTGCTGCGCAGACCGAGAGGACGACGGCGCGGGCCACCCGTTCGGGCGCACCGATACACCACTCGAGCACCCGCATGCCGCCCATGGAGCCACCGACGACGGCGGCCCACCGTTCGATCCCGAGCTGATCCGCCAACGCCATCTCGACCGCCACCTGGTCCCGGATGGTGATCACCGGGAAGCGCGAGCCAAGTGGTCTGCCGTCGGCATCGAGCGAGCCCGGGCCCGTCGTGCCCTGGCAACCGCCCAGCACGTTCGGGCACACGACGTAGTAGCGGTCCGTGTCGATGGCCTCGCCCGGTCCGATCAGCCCGTCCCACCAGCCTTTCGATGGATGGCCGGGGGCGATCGGGCCGATGAGGTGGGAATCGGCGGTCAGCGCGTGCAGCACCAGGACGCCGTTGCTGCGCGCCGCATCCAATGCGCCCCATGTTTCGTAAGCGACGGTGACCTCGTCGAGGCGACCGCCACCCTCGAGTGGGAAGCCGCTTCCTCCCTGACCCGTGAGCACCGCAAACTGCCGCCGCCCGGGTTCATCCCCGGGGCGCCACACGCCTGGGTAGCTCTGTCCGGTCACGCTCCCTTGGCGGCGCGGAACCCGGCTTCCAGATCGGCCAGGATGTCCTCAATCGACTCAATGCCGACCGAGAGTCGGACGAGGTCCGGTGAGACGCCGGCCGTGGTCTGCTCGGCCTCGGTCAGCTGCGAGTGCGTCGTCGAGGCCGGGTGGATGGCGAGGCTTCGCACGTCACCCACGTTGGCGAGGTGGCTGAACAGCTCGAGTCCTTCGATGAAGCGGCGACCTGCTTCTGCACCCCCGGCGATCCCGAAGGACAGGATCGACCCGCCGCCCTTGGGCAGGTACTTCTCCTGCCGCGCGTGCCAACGGCTGGACTCCAGGCCGGGATAGGTGACCCAGGACACCTCGTCGCGGGCCTCGAGCCACGTGGCCACGGCGACCGCATTCTGGACGTGGCGCTCCATGCGCAGACTTAACGTCTCGAGCCCTTGGAGGAACAGGAACGAGTTGAGCGGCGCGACGGCGGGCCCCGTGTCACGGAGGTACTGCAACCGCGCCTTGAGGACGAAGCGGGCCGGGAAGAGCGCCTCGGGCAACTGGCCGAACACCAAGCCGTGGTAGCTCGGGTCGGGCTCGGTGAAGTTCGGGAAGCGTCCGCTCCCCTCGTAGTCGAACTTCCCTCCATCGACGATGATGCCGCCGATGGAGGTGCCGTGGCCACCGATGAACTTGGTGGCCGAGTGCACGACGATGTCCACCCCATGGCTCAACGGCTGGCACAGGTACGGCGAGGCCAGTGTGTTGTCGATGACGAGCGGGATGTGGTGGTCGTGGGCGACCTTCGAGACGCCCTCGAAGTCGAAGACGTCGCCCTTCGGATTGCCCAGCGTCTCGCCGAAGAAGGCCTTTGTGTTGGGCCGGACAGCGGCGGCCCAGGCCGCCAAGTCGTCGGGATCGTCAACGAACGTGGTCTCAACGCCAAGCTTGGGCAGCGTGTAGTGCAACAGGTTGTACGTGCCCCCGTAGAGCGAGGCCGACGAGACGATGTGGCCACCGTTCTCGGCCAGGTTCAACAGGGTCACCGTCTCAGCGGCTTGGCCACTGGCAACGGCCAGCGCGGCGACGCCACCCTCGAGTGCGGCGACGCGCTCCTCGAAGACGGCCTGCGTGGGGTTCATGATGCGGGTGTAGATGTTCCCGAGCTCCTCCAGCCCGAACAGCGCTGCCGCGTGCGAGGTGTCGCGGAACGTGTAGCTCGTCGTCTGGTAGATCGGCACGGCGCGGGCGCCGGTGGTGGGATCCGGTGTGGCACCGGAGTGAATCTGGCGGGTCTCAAATCCCCAGTCGGGCATGGCGGTGGCCTCCTTTGAAAGGTCGGCCGCGGGAGCCCGGCAGCCAACCTCGGGCGCAATGGTTACAAAGCTGACTTAATTAGTCAACTATTGGACGGAGCCGTTGACCCGCACTCACCCATTGCGGAGCCCAGCACGCCACGGACTGAGGTCGAGGTCGGGATAGCGCTCCTGAGTCCGTTCGAGGAGTCGCTCGTCCCAGACCGGGTGACCCGGAGCGGGCCAGCCGAAGAGCGCTAGCTCGCGGGGCGTCGAACCGCCGACGAAGGTCGTCCACTCGGTCCCAGTCGAACGGCTCTGCTGGGTGTCGTAGCCGATCCACTCGGTGGCGGCGTTCTTGAAGGCAATCGCCGCCACGACGCGGGCTCCGGTGCCCGAGCCGAACGGCGCCCCGCGGTGGTACGTGTCGGACCGGTACGCCAAGTACGAGCCGCGGACACCCGGCGCCGGCCGCTCGGCCGAGTAGGCCTCGGGATTCGATCGGGGCATGAGGACGCCGTAGGGGTTGTCGATGCGATCGGTGTCCCGCACGGAGACAAGGCGGGTGGGGTTGTCGTCCTCGGTGACGTCGGTCAGATAGAGGAACCCCTCCAGGTTCCACCACGGCGACTCACTCGCGGCCGGGAGCCACGAATGGTTGCGGTCGAGGTGGACGGGCTGTTCGTAGTTGGTGATGCCGGCGTACTTGGCGCTGGCGTGGGCCTGGTAGAGACGGATGTCGTCGTTGTCGAGCGCGCGCTCGGCGAAGTCGACGATGGAGGGATGCACGCAGATCCGGTTGAGGGCCCCGCTGCCCGGGAAGGGGAAGGCGGCCATCCAGCGTTGTTGGGCGGGACGAAACCCAGGGCCCTCGTCCGGCCAGACGAAGGCCTCCTCAGGTTGCTTCGGGCGGCCGCGCCACCGTTCGTAGACACCCTCGGGGTCCGCCTGGTGCTCCTCGGCACTCGGGAAGATCTCGCCGAGGTCGGCGGCCAGCGCGTCGATCTCCTCGGTACCGACGAGGCCTTCGAGCAGGACCCAACCCTCGTCGCGCCACGTTGCGACCTCTGTGTCTGTGGCCAATCGTGCCGTCACTTCTCGCCACCCCTTCTCCTTATGACCTGACACTACGGGGCACGAAAAAGCCTCTGCAGCCGTTCGCCGTCCAGAAGGCGGGGCCTCGGGGCTTCGTGTCAGCGGTCATCTACACCGCAGTGGGTCTCGCCGTCCCAGCCTTGCTTGCAGGGAAATCACGGAAGACTTCCAGCTCAGAGCACTCCCCTCCGATGGACCGATCTACCTGGACATTTGACTGACGAGACGAACGTCTGTTCGCTAGCAGGAGGGCCGATGAGCCCAGACAGACAGACAGTCGGGGACGATCCCGAGGAGAGGAGCAGCACACACGTGGGAACTATGAGGATCCTCGATCGCACGGGGGACACCGTGGTGACATGGTCAGTGGAAGAGGCGGCCACGCTGGAGAGGGCCGAGGCCGTCTTCGAACAGGAGCTGTTCGCCAAGAAGATGGCGTTCGCTCGACCTGAGGGGGCGCTCGCCGATGCGGCCGAACGGATCTATGCCTTCGACCCGGACGCAGCCGAGATCATCTGGGTCCGCCCTATTCAGGGCGGCTGAGACACCGGCTGGCAGGGAGGCACTGGGGTGGTCGTGGCCACAGCACCGTTCCGCGATGCCACATTCGAGGTGGTCGACTGTCTCGAAGACGGCAAGAAAGTGCTCTGCTTCACGGCGGGGCCGATGGCCGGACGCCGGGTTCTGGCCTTTCCCGATGATCAGTGCCTCCCCAACAGCTGGGTCCGCCCTCTCACCCCATACGAGCGTGCCGAACAATTGCTGCTGTCGCTCCTCACCCCAGAACAAGCCACGTCGTGGTTGGGATCGAAGCGCTTCTGGGTCGGCACTCCATACGGCGACCTCCAGCTCGGGGAACTCTCCAACATGCGCTTCAAGAGCCACGAGGGTGAGGAGTTACGCCTCTGCGTGGTGCCGGAGAACCATGGCCGAGGCCTCCCGCCTCCCGACGTGTGGGTGAATCTGTTGCTTGCGGTCAACGCCGACCCCGGGAGCTTCTTCCGCGTGGCGAATTGGAGCCGGCGCAAGGGTGAGTGGTTCCTGGGACCGGTGCCCGGTCTCGAGTACCAACGAACCCTGATATGAGCGATCGCTCAGTTGGGAAGTTCTGATTTGCGACGCGATTTCCTCGGCGAACGCGCCCCAGGACGTTGCGGCCTCAGCCGGAAGATTTAGCCGCCGGTCGGCGGATCGTGGTCTTTCAACGCCTTCACGAGGAGTGCGCGGAACTCCGCCCGCTCCGAAGGGCTCAACCCACTGAGGATCTCGTCCTCAATGCTCCCCTGCGCCAGCTCGGCCTCCTCGAGCGCCTCGCGACCGGCGACGGTGATGTCGACGAGATGGCGCCGCCGGTCGGCGGGGTCCCGCCGCCGCTCCACGTACTCCAGGTCCTCGAGGTCGTTCAGGACGAGGACGCCCGTGTTGGAGTCCATGGAGAGCATCTCGGTCATGACCTGCTGCGAGGCGCCGGGGTGGTCCCGCAGGTAGGCGAGCACCACCATGTTCCGCAGGTTCATGCCGACCAGATCGACGGAACTGCGCAGGTAGACGGCCCTGGCCAGCCTGGTCAGGAGCACAATCGTCCCCGTGGTGGGGCGGGCAGCCGCTCGAGGGCTCACGTAGCCCAGCCTACCTGCACGACCTCAGTGATCACCCCTATAGGATAGTCCCGAAATCATGACTATCCAAGAGCTAGGGACCATTCCCCAGGACGTGAGCGAGACGGGCGACCGCCGGCGCTGGATAGCCCTGGTCGTCGTCTGCCTGGCCATGTTCATGAACGCCCTCGACGGCTCCATCGTCAACGTGGCCCTCCCGGACATTCAGAAGAGCCTGGGCTTCAGCCAGTCCGGCCTGACCTGGGTGGTCGACGCCTACCTCATCTCCTTCGGCAGCTTCCTCCTCCTGGCCGGCCGTCTGGGTGACCTCGTCGGCCGCAAGAAGATCTTCCTGGCCGGCGTGACACTCTTCGTGCTCGCCTCCATCGCCTGCGGTTCGGCCGACAGCCAGGGCATGCTCATCGCGGCCCGTTTCGTCCAGGGCATCGGCGGAGCACTGTCGGCCTCGGTGATCGTCGCCATCATCGTCACCGATTTCCCGAGCCCGCTGGAACGGGGCAAGGCCATGAGCGCGTATGTGTTCGTCGCCGTCGGCGGCGGCTCCATCGGGCTGCTGGCCGGTGGCGTCTTGACCCAGTTTCTTAGCTGGCACTGGATCTTCTTCGTGAATGTGCCTATCGGCATCGCCACGCTGATCCTCGGCCGCTTCCTCATTGTGGAGAATATCGGCCTGGGCATCAAACAGGGCGTCGACTGGCTGGGCTCTGCCCTCATCACCGTGTCGGTGATGGTTGCGATCTACGGCGTGGTCACCGCGACGACGTACGGCTGGGTCTCCACCCACACGCTCGTCACGATCGGCCTTGCGCTTGCCCTGCTTGTGTTCTTCGTGGTGCTCGAGTCGCGACTGGCCAATCCGATCATGCCGTTGCGCATTCTGAGGCTGCGGACCTTGACCGGATCAGCGGTCATCCGCGGGCTTCTGATCACGGGCATGTTCTCGACGTTCTTCATCGGGGCGCTCTACTTCGAGCACGTGCTGGGCTACAGCCCGGTCAAGACCGGGGTGGCCTTCCTCCCCCAAGCGCTGGTGATGGCGGCGCTGTCGACCGGCATTACGGCGAAGCTCGTGGACCGCTTCGGCCCCAAGTTCGTGATGTACCCGGGCATGGCCATGGCGGTCATCGGGTTAGTGCTGCTCGCTTCGGCAGGTCAGCACGCCGACTACTTCCCCAAAATCTTCATCGCCTTCCTGCTGCTGGGCGCCGGCGCCGGACTCGCGTTCATGCCATTGCTGCAGATCGGCATGTCGGAGATCCCGAACGACGACGCTGGTTTGGGCTCGGGCGTGGTCAACGTGTCGCAGCAGATGGCCGGCGCCATCGGGCTCGCCGTGCTCAGCACCATTGCCTCGAACCGTACGAAGTCGTTGGTCGCCAGTGGCCACGCCGTGATCCACTCGCTGACGCTCGGCTACCAACTGGCGCTCTATATCGCTGCGGGTTCCGTCCTGGTCGGTCTGCTGGTGTCCCCCTTCCTCCTGAAGACCGTCGAGTCTCCGGAGGAGCAGAAGAGGCGCATCCGAGAGAACATGCAGAACCCGGAGACGAAAGAGCACCTCATCATCTGACCTAGGTTCTCGATGACGAAACGTCATTACGGAGGGAATCTGCGATGGTCGACAAGCGAGGATGGGGAAAGCCAGCGGCGTGGGCGATCACGCAGAACGAGTCCTTATGGGAGCAGTTCGACTCGATAGCGGATCGCTCGATCATCATCGAGTGGAGCCTGAGCGACAACTATCGAACTCGGATGATGGAGAGTGGGGATCGTGTGCTCTTTTGGATCACAGGTCGAAATGGTGGGCTTGCACGTGTCGGATTCGTGCTGAAGGTAACGCCGACGCCTCGTGGCTATTGGAAGGATGCCCACGGAAAGCGACACAAGTCCCCGTTCGCCGGCCAGTTTTACCTGCCGCCTTTTCCCAATCGTCGATACATACATCGTAAGGCGTTTGCCGACAAACC
>DATCEZ010000310.1:0-8169 GCA_036509775.1 Acidimicrobiales bacterium | reverse complement strand
GTTGCCGTTGCCGTTGCCGTTGCCGTTGCCGTTGCCGTTGCCGTTGCCGTTGGCGTTGCCGGGACGGGCGCGGATGGGGTGCCGGCGAGCGTCTCAGGCCCGGCGGCAAGGCGCGACGAACTGGCGAGCGTCCCCGTGTCGGGCGCCGCAATGACCAACAATGCGACCACTGCCGCCGCAGTCGCGCTGAACATGCACGCGCGCCGAACAGTTCGACTCCGACGCGCTCCCACCAGCCTGCCCATTGCTCTACCTCTCAACTTCCCGCCGTACAGCCTTGCGAGGAGGGATATTGCCCGAGTGAGCTGGGGAATTTGCACTACGCGCCGACAATTGGCACTACGGATGCACACCGCCACCGCGTTGCAACCGTTTGAGGCCATGCGACGGCCGTTGCCG
This sequence comes from Acidimicrobiales bacterium, assembly GCA_036509775.1. GTDB lineage: Bacteria > Actinomycetota > Acidimicrobiia > Acidimicrobiales > RAAP-2 > Bog-473. The sequence goes on along the minus strand of DATCEZ010000310.1, from coordinate 7,770 downwards.
AGCGCGCGTGCTGGTGTGGAGGTGGCGTTTGTTGCGCGCGCGGTCGCGCCGGCGGACGTCAGTGTGGCGGAGCGCTGAGTGGCGGAGCGCCGTGTGGCGGAGCGCCGTGTGGCGACTCAGTGTGGCGGCGCGCTAAGTGGCGGCGCGCTGAGGCGTCGGCGTCTACAGCGCGGCGAGCACTTCCTCAGCCGAGCTGACGTTCAGGCCGGGCCCCGGCTCGACGGCGACCCAACTGACCACACCGTCGTCGATGATGGCGGCGAAGCGCTGCACTCGTGAACCGAGCCCGAAGCCGCTCCCGTCCATGACGAGCCCGAGTGCCTCGGCCAGCTCACCGTTGCCGTCGGCCAGCATGACGACGGTGTCCCCGACGTTCTGGTCCTGGCCCCAGGCGCCCATGACGAAGGGGTCGTTGACCGACACGCACACCACCTTGTCGGCGCCCTTGGCCCGGAGCTCCTCGGCCCGCATGACGAAGCCGGGAAGGTGATGGTCCGAGCAGGTCGGGGTGAACGCTCCCGGGACCCCGAAGAGGACGACCTTCCCGTGGCTGAGGACCTCGGCCGACGTGGTCGCCTCGGGTCCCTTGTCGCCGAATGTGAAGACCTTCACGTCGGGCACCTGGTCACCGATTGCGATCGTCATTCCTGTCTCCTCCTGGTCGTGCGCTGGTCGTGACCCAGGTTGCCATAGGTCCCCGGTGACCCCCCAATCGTCCGCCACCCTCAAACGGTCACGAAGTTGTAACCTGCGGCGCGACAGAGCCGTACGCAGTGGGATCAAGACCCTGGGGGGTTGACGATGACGCAGTCATTTGATCGCCGTTCGTTCATGGCCGGCGGACTCGCACTGGGCGCCGGAGCCGCCATGCTCGGAGCGCTGGAGGGCGAAGCGGGAGCCGCCCAGACCAACGGGCCGGGCTTGAACGGGGTCTCCACGGCGAGACCGGTGCGTGGCGGCTCGCTCACCTTCGGCATCGACACCGAGGAGTCCGGCTTCAATCCGGCCACGGCGCGCTGGGACGAGGGCGGATTCCTCTACGGCCGCACCGTCTTCGACCCCCTGGCCATCGTGAACGCCGCCGGCGGCGTCGAGCCGTACCTGGCGCAGTCGATCACGTCGAACGAGGACTTCACGGCATTCACCATCACGCTGCGCCCAGGCATCGTCTTCCACGACGGCACGCCGCTCGATGCGGCCGCGCTGCACCTCAACATTGAGAACACGGCAAGCGGCATCCTGACGGGGCCTGCCTTCGCCGATTTCAGCAGCGCAACCGTCACCGGCCCATTGGCGGTCACCATCAAACTGAAGGCGCCGTGGGCCCCGTTTCCCTATTACCTGGCTCAGGCGCAGACGGGCTACATCGCGGCGCCCTCCATGCTCAACAGCGCCGACGGCGGTACCTCGAACCCCATCGGGACCGGTCCCTTTGTCTTCCAGGACTGGGTCCCCAACAGCCACATGACCGCCAGCCGGAATCCCCACTACTGGCGGAAGGGCTACCCCTACCTGAACTCCATCACCTACAAGCCGATCGTCAACGACGCCTCCCGCGCCGAAGCGCTCCAGACGGGCCAGGTCGACATAATGCACTCCGGCTCTCCCAACAACCTCCTGCAATTCAAGGGCAACAAGAAATACGCCTACTACGACAACAGCGGGGAGGTGGTCGGCCAGCCCACGGTGCAGTGCGTCATGTTGAACACCTCCACCGCCCCGTTCAACAACAAGACGCTGCGCCAGGCCATGGCGATGTGCATCAACCAGGCCCAGTTCTCCAAAGTGATCGACAAGGGCGTCGACGCTCCCATCAACGGCCTGTTCCTGTCCGATAGCGAGTTCTACACCAAGACCGCCTACCCGAAGTACAACCCGACGCAGGCCGCCAAGCTCGTCAAGCAGGTGCAGCAGGAGACGGGCAAGCAGCCGACCTTTACGCTCAATTCCACGAGCGACCCGGAAACCCTTGCTGCCGCACAGTTCCTGCAGCAGGCCTGGCAGACCGCGGGCATGAAGGTAACCATTCAGATCATTGCCCAGGCGACGATCATCAACGACGCGCTGGCCGGCACCTACCAGGCCACGTTGTGGCGCCAGTTCGGGGCCGTCGACCCCGACCTCAACTACGTGTGGTGGAGCACGACCACGGTCGGCCCGCCCCTGCCTCTGAACATGGCCCGCAACAACGACCCGCGCATTCAGGCGGCGCTGACAGCGGGGAGGAGCACGACCCAGAATGCGGAACGCATCAAGGCCTACCAACAGGTGAACCAGTATCTGGCACAGGACATCCCCTACCTCTGGCTGGCCCGCGACACCTGGGCCGTCGTGGCGGACCCGAATGTGCAGAATTTCGCGAACCCGAAGACTTTGCAGGGTTCGAAGGCCCTCGCGTTCGACGAGGGCGTGCTGTGGCCGACGCAGATCTGGATGAAGAGCTAGCTCGACTCAGCGCATTTCCACGTCGTCGAGGTATTCGTCGCGCCAATGGGTGAAGCGCTCCTCGGGCAAACGCAGGCAGTAGGTCGGCCGCAGTGCCTCCACGAAGCCGCGTTCGTGGCTCACCGCCACGATGGTCCCGGGCCAGGCGCCGAGCATGGCCCCCACGGCGGTGATGGACGAAGGGTCGAGGTTGTTGGTCGGCTCGTCGAGCAGGAGGAGGTTCGCCTCCCCCGCTGACAACATCGCCAGCCCGAGCTTGGCCCGCTCCCCTCCCGACAGAGTGCCCGGCAACTGGTCGGCCGCCTTGGACGGCAGGCCGAACGAGCCCAACAGGGCGCGCCGGTCTCGCTCTGCCTTCAGCACGGCGTCGCTGATGTTGTCGAGCGCGCGGCGATCGGGATCGATCTGCTCGTGTTCCTGGGCGAAGTAGCCGATCTCGACGTTGGTGCCGAACTCGACGACCCCGTTCGACGGCTCCTGGGCCCCGGCCAAACAACGCAACAGCGAGGACTTCCCGGCTCCGTTGCGCCCGATGATCACAATGTGATCGCCCCGGCTGGCATGGAAGGTGACCTCCGACAGGACCTCGTTGCTGCCATAGCGGACACCGAGCTTGGCGACCTCGAGCGGGACCCCGCCGGAGCGAGGCGGCGTGGGGAGTGAGAACTTGCTGGCCTTGTCGCGCTTCTCGACCTGGGTCCGGCTCCCCTCCATGCGGTCGACCCGCCGGTCGAGCTGCTTGGCCTTGCGGGCCCGCTTCTCGGTGCTCCCCCGCATGGAGTCGGCCAGCAGCGAGAGCCGCTTGATCTCGCGCGCCTCGAGCTCCGACGACCGCTCGCGCTGCGACTGGTCGGCCTCCTTCGCCGCCTCGAACTTGGAGTAGTTGCCCTTCCATTCGGTCATGTGCTGGTTGGCGATGTTGAGCACCTTGGTAATGGACTGGTCGAGCAGCTTGAGGTCGTGGCTGACGACGAGGATCGCACCGTTGAAGCGAGCCAGCTCATCGAGCAGCCAACGCTTGGCGGAACGGTCGAGGTGGTTCGTCGGCTCGTCGAGGATCATCAGTTCAGGCTCCTGGAAGAGCACGCGCATGAGGTCGACCCGACGGCGTTGCCCACCGGAGAGCGAGTCGATGTCCTCCAAGAGGAGCTCCTGCCGTAGGCCGAGGCCGTCAGCCAGACGGGCCATCACCGATTCGGCCTCGTAGCCGCCGTTGGACTGGAACTGCTCCTGCAGGTCGGTGAAGAGCTCAATGTTCTCCTCCGTCGGCTCGTCGGCCATGGCGCCACGGGCTTTGCCCAGCGCGTCGTCGAGCACATCGAGGCCACGGGCCGAGAGGATGTGAGAGAAGCCGGTCGGCTCGAGCCCGAGCCCGCCCGCCACCGGCGCCTGGGGCAGGTACCCGAACGAACCGAGAAGACGCACGTTGCCGCGATGGCGTAGCTGGGGCGAGGTCTCCCCCACCAGGACCGAGATGAAGGACGATTTCCCCGTCCCGTTGCGCCCCACCAGGCCCACCTTCTCGCCGGCGCCGACGACGAAGGAGGCGTCCGAGAGCAGGGTGCGGTCGCCGATTTCGATGGTGAGGGCTGATCCGACGATCACATCTCATTGTACGGGCGAGAACACCAGGTCGATACACTCCGCGGATGCCCGCTCTCGACCGCAAATGGTGGACCCTGATCGCCGTCTGCACGGCGACGTTCATGCTCCTTCTCGACATCACGGTCGTGAACGTGGCGCTGCCGGACATTCAGGCGTCGCTGCACGCGAGCTTTTCGGACCTGCAGTGGGTGGTGGATGCCTATTCGCTGACATTGGCCGCTTTTTTGCTCACCGCCGGCGTGGCCGGCGACATCTACGGGCGCCGCAAGATCTTCGCCATCGGCCTGGTCGTCTTCTCGCTGGCCTCGCTGGTCTGCGGGCTCTCGACCACGCCGCTCATGCTCAACCTGGCCCGCGCCGTGCAGGGCGTCGGCGGGGCCATCATGTTCGCCACGTCGCTCGCGCTGATTGCGGCGGCGTTCACCGGACGTGACCGCGGCACCGCCTTCGGCATCTACGGCGCCGTGATCGGTGGCGCGGTCGCCATCGGACCGCTCATCGGGGGCGCCATCACGAGTGGCATCGGCTGGCGCTGGATCTTCTTCGTGAACGTGCCCATCGGCGCCATCGCCGTGATCATCACGTTCACACAGATCGCCAAGTCGGAACACCTGCGCTCGCGGAAGATCGACTGGGTGGGCTTCATCACGTTCTCGGTGAGCCTCTTCCTCCTGGTCTTCGCGCTCGTGCGCGGCAACGACTTCGGCTGGGGCAGCGCCACCACCATCAGCCTGCTGATCGGCGCGGCCGTCCTCATGGTGGGCTTCTTCATCAACGAGCGCTTTACCCCGGACCCGATGCTGGACCTCGGCCTGTTCAAGATCCCGGCCTTCGTGGGGCTCTCGACGGTGGCCTTCTGCCTAGCGGCGTCGATCTTCGCCATGTTCTTGTACCTCACGCTCTACATCCAGGACGACCTGGGCTACGGCCCGCTGGCGGCAGGGGTGCGCTTCCTCCCGATGACCCTGCTCATCTTCTTCACGTCCTTCTTCGCCGGGCGCCTGACGGTGCGCATCCACTCGCGCCTCCTGTTGGGTATCGGGATGCTCTTCGTCACCGGTGGGCTGCTCCTCATGGGGACGACCCACCCGGACTCGACCTGGACGGTGCTCCTGCCCGGCTTCCTGGTCTCGGGCTTCGGGGTCGGAATCGTCAACCCGGTACTGGCCTCGGGTGCTGTGTCCGTGGTCCAGCCGCAGCGCAGCGGCATGGCGTCGGGTGCCAACAACACGTTCCGCCAGGTCGGCATTGCGACCGGCATCGCCGTGCTGGGCGCCGTCTTCCAGAGCCAGATCCTGGCCCACACCACGACCGCGCTCGGCAAGTCGCCCTACGGCCCCGAAATCCTCCGACGCGGTGGCGCGCAGCTCCAGGGGGCGATGGCGGCCGGCGGCGTGCGCCAGGCGCTCCCGGCCATTCCGCTGGCGGCGGCCCGCCAGGCGCTGCTGGGCGCCTACAAGGTGGGCTTCTCCAGCACCTTGAACCACCTGATGTTCATCGGGGCCGTGGTCGCCCTCGTTGGGGCCGCCTGTGGTTTCGCCCTCGTGCGCCAGCGCGACTTCGTGATCCCCACCGGGGCGCCCAGCGGGCCGCCCGCCCAAGGCGGCCAGGGGCAGCCAGCCGGGGCAGGGGCGCCGGATGACGCCGTCCCCGCCGTCCATGCTTAAGCCGTTCACCCTCGAGGGCGCCTTCGTGCGGCTGGAGCCGCTGAGCGAGGACCATATCCCCGGCCTCGTCGAGGCGGCGGCCGAGGACCGGGCGAACTACCAGTGGACCTACACACCCAACGGCGTGGAGCAGATGGCCGACTTCGTCCGCGGTGCGCGCGCCAAGGCGGCGGGCGACCAGGTCCCCTTCACCACCATCAGCCGCGGACGGGCGGGGGCCGAGGACCGGATTGTGGGATCGACCCGCTTCTGCGAAGTCGCCTTCTGGCAGTGGCCGCCCGGGGCGAGCCACCAACGCCACGGCGTGCCCGACGTCGTCGACATCGGCTTCACGTGGCTGGCCGGCTCGGCCCAGCGCACCGTCATCAACACCGAGGCGAAGTTGCTCATGATGACCCACGCCTTCGAGGTCTGGCAGGTGCACCGGGTGGCCCTGCAGACCGATGTGCGCAACAAGCGGTCGTGGGCCGCCATTGAACGCATCGGAGGCCAGCTCGACGGGATCATGCGGGCGGACCGGCCGGGCGCCGACGACACGGTGCGGACGTCGGCCCGCTTCTCCATCGTGGCGGAGGAGTGGCCCGCAGTGAAGGCTCGGCTGACGGCGCGTCTGGGCTGAGCCCTCGGTACGGGCCGCGTCAAGCCGGCGGGGTCAGAGCAGGAGGCTCATGCCGTGCGCGACGAAGAAGACCGCGTACGTGAGAAGCAGCATCGCCGCGAACGCCAAGGGGAGGCCGAACAGCGAGGCGGCCACGAGAAAGACTCCCCGCCCGGCCTGGTCGTAGCGGTCGCCCGACGCGACGTGCAGGAATGGTCGGACACGCCGGGGCCCACCCAGGGACAACCACGCCAGCAACATGGTGAGCGCCAGCAGCGGCAGCGCGACGCCGAGGTGCCAGGCCAGCCGCGAGCCGTAGACGCCGGACGTCGCCAGCACGCCGAAGAGGATCACGAAGAGGGCGGCCATCAGTGTCACCACGGAGGCCATGCCGGCGGTGGTCGTTGCCCTCACGTCGGGACTCCGGTGTCATCGAAGTGGCGCTTGAGCTCATTTGCGTAGCGGAGGCCCAGTCCCGCCCCATGCTCGGTCAGCCAGGCCGAGAGCGCCGTCGGACCGGTGGCGGGACCGTCCGTGTCGGCCAGGCCTGCCGCCATGGCCCGGTACTCGTCGGCCGTGAGGAGGACATCGTGCAGCCCCAGCCCCAGCACCCGGGCGAACACGGGGACGGTGGCACCCGGCACGTGGAGGAGGCGAGCCCTACTGCCGACCACGTCCCGTATGGACCGGACCAGCTCGGTGAACGTCGGCCGCTCGGGGCCCACGGCATCGGTGACGCTGTCGTGTGTCTCGGCCGCCTTGGCCAGGCAGAGCTGCGCCAGGTCGTCGACGTGGATACCACGGATGCGGTAGTCCCCGCGGCCACCGATGGCGAAGACGGGCAGCCGGCGGAGGAGCCAGGCGATGTTGTTGAGCAACACACCGTCGCCACCGAACAGAATGGCCGGCCGCACAATCGCATACGAGAACTCGCACTCGGCGAGCGCGCACTCCACGAGGGCCTTGCCCCGGAAGTAGGGCAACGGCGAGTCGCTGCTGGGGTGCGTGATGCTCACGTGCACGATCCGCTGCACCCCGGCCCGCTCGGCGGCCTGGAAGAGCGTCCTCGAGTTGGCCACCGCCCGCTCATGGTCAACGCTGCGCCGCGCGAAGCGCACCCAGTACGTGTTATAGAGCGTGGTCGCTCCCGACAGCGACGCCACCAGGCCCAACTGATCGTCGAAGTCGAGCGGGTGGACATCGATCGCCGTACCGGTGGGAGCCCGGCCGGCATGGCCGGTCAGCGTGCGCACCTGGCGGCCGGATTGCAGCAGGGCCCGCGCCACGGAAGAGCCCGAGTAGCTGAAGGCTCCCGTCACGACGTCGAGTCCTGAGTCGTCGGCCCGGTGCGCCACCAAGCCCTGGGCGGACGCGGCAGGGGTCATGGCTCGCTCGCGGTCGACGGTGGCGCCACTGCCTCAAGGAGCGACGCCAGGTTCTTGGCGTGGGCGAACA
>DATCEZ010000309.1:0-8381 GCA_036509775.1 Acidimicrobiales bacterium | reverse complement strand
GCCGACCTCATCAATGCCGAGCAGTCGCTCAACGAGGCCACGCTCAACAGCCCTATCAGCGGCACGGTCGTCTCCGTGGACATTGCGGCGGGCGACACGGTCAGCGCCGACTCCAGCACCGCCATCATCACCATCATCGGGACCAAGTCCTACGAGGTGGAGGGCACGCTCAGCAGCTCGCAGGTCCCCTCGGTGAAGGTGGGTCAGAGCGCCACGGTGCAGGTCGACGGCACCACGGGCTCGGTCGACGGCACCGTCTCCCAGGTCGGCCCCGTGCAGTCGAGCGGCGGTGAGTACAGCTACCCCGTCGTGGTCGACCTGCCTGCGTCCAATAGCACGCTGTTCACCGGTTCGACGGCCAACGTCGTCATCGACACCGGATCGGTGTCCAAGGTGCTCGCGGTGCCGACCTCGGCCGTCGAGACAACCGGCACCCGTTCCTATGTCCTCGAAACCGACAAGGGCGTCCTGACCCGGAAGGTCGTCAAGGTCGGGATGGTGGGTGACACCTACACCCAGGTCCTGTCGGGCTTGAGCGACGGGCAGAGCATCGTGCTGGCCGACTACGCCGAGGCCGTCCCCTCGTCGAACACCGATCTGACCAATGCCCTGGGTGGCGGTGGCGGTGGCGGCTTCGGTGGCGGCGCCGGCACGTTCCGCCAGCGCATCAGCGGGGCCGGCGGCGCCGGCGGAGGGTTCACCGCCGGCGGCTGACCCCTTGCACGGACGGCGATGCGACGCACCGGCACAGGGCGGTACGGTGGCCACGTGGCAGCGATCCGGCTCAATCAGGTGAACCTGGTGGTGCACGACGTCGCAGCGAGCCGCGCCTTCTACTCCCGACTCGGCCTGCCCTTCGGCGACCCCGCCGACCCGGTCTGGGATGCTCATCACGTCTCGGCCCGCCACGACGACACGACGCCGCTCGACGTGGATCTCGACAGCGAGAGCTTCGCGGGCAAATGGAACAGCGGCTGGTCCGGCGGCAGCGGGGCCATCCTCGGCTTCAAGGTGGAGACGCGGGACGAGGTCGACGCCCTGGTGACCTCCCTGGCGGCCGATGGCGTGGCGGTGCAGCAGGCGCCCTACGACGCCTTCTGGGGCGCCCGCTACGCCGTGGTGAGCGACCCCGACGGGAACGGCGTCGGCATCATGAGCCCGATCGACCCCGACCAGCGCCACGAGGCGCCCTCCCCCACATGAGCGCCGCTCCCGACGAGGCGATCGATGTCGTGGTCGAGATTCCCACGGGGAGCCGCAACAAGTACGAGTACGACCACGAGCAGCACGTCATCCGGCTGGACCGCCGCCTCTTCACCGCCACCACCTACCCGGCGGACTACGGCTTCGTGCCCGACACCCTGGCCGGCGACGGCGACCCGCTCGACGCGCTCGTCCTGGTCACCGATCCGACGTTCCCCGGCTGCGTGGTGCGGGTGCGCATCCTCGGCATGTTCTCCATGAGTGACGAGAAGGGCGTCGACGCCAAGCTGATCTGCGTCCTCGAGCACGACCCGCAGTGGGACGACGCCCACGACATCGGCGACGTGCCCGAGCACCTGCGCAACGAGATCGCGCACTTCTTCAGCATCTACAAGGATCTCGAGCCCGAGAAGTCCGTCGAGGTCCAGGGGTTCGCTGATCGGGCCGCCGCCCTGGAAGAGCTCGCGCAGTGCCGGATCGCCTACCGTGCGGTCGAGACGTAGAGAGGGAGGGACGACATGCCGTTTCCGCGCCAAGAGGTCCAAGAGACCGTGGAGCGCTACCACAAGCTGCGCGAGCGCATCGACGAGGGTCTCGAGCCCAACGCCTTCGGTGTCCTGGCCGATTTCTACACCGAGGACGCGGTGTACATCGACGGCGCCTGGGGGCGCATCGAGGGTCGCGAGGCCATCGCCCACTGGCTGGTGGACTCCATGCTGGGCATGGAGGATTGGAAGTTCCCCATTGAGTTCACGGCCATTGAGGGTAACGACGTCGTGGTCAAGTGGACACAGATCATGCCGCGGACGAGGCCGGACGGGACGCCGTTCCGGCAGTCCGGCTACTCACGCCTCATTTACGCCGGCGACGGGAAGTTCTCCTACGAGGAGGACACGTACAACATGGCCCACGTGCTCGAGGACATTGCGTCGAGCGGGTGGACGCCGAACGGCTCCATGAACGTCCCGCCGGCCCATCCGGACCGGAACTTCGACATTCCGCCCGGCGCGCTCGTCGGCTAGGGCGTCCCCCCGGTACTGCCGGAGTTCCCGAAGCCGGGGAAGCCTCCGCCGCCGAAGGGGTTGGTGGTCGAACCGGAGTTCCCGGTGGACTGCTGCTGTTGGGCTTGCGCCTGGCTCCCGAGGGTGGCCGTCGTCGTCCGCTTGCTGTCACCGACGTAGTACGTGATGGGGACCGACTGTCCCGCCTTGGCGTTCTCGACGACCTTCTGCAGGCCGTCCGACGACGTGATGTTCGTGCCGTTGATGTTGACGATCACGTCGCCCTGGACCAGGCCGGCCTTGTCCGCCGGCGACCCCGAGACCACGCTGAGGATCACGGCGCCCGAGGTGGGCGTGAAGCCGTACTGTTGGCGCAGCGCCGGGGTGAGGGTCGTGATGTCGACACCGAGGTAGGCGCCGCCGTTCCCGGACTGACCACCCTTCTGCAGCTCGGAGATGAGCGCCTCGACCGAGGCGGCCGGAATGGCGAAGCCGATGTTCTGCGACGACGTGCCGTCGCTCGACGTGCCGGCCACGGCCGTGTTCATGCCGATGACCTGGCCCGACGTGTCGATGAGCGGTCCCCCCGAGTTGCCGGGGTTGATGGCGGCGTCGGTCTGGATCATGTTCTGGAGGGTCTCGGTCTGCGTGCCCGCTCCCCCGGCGGTCACCGAGCGGCCGAGGGCCGAGACAATGCCCTGGGTCACGGTGGGGGTACCCGCAGCCAGGCCCAGCGCGTTGCCGATCGCCACGACGGCGTCGCCGACCACGGCCTTGCCCGAGTTCCCGAACGTGACAGTGGGCAGGTTCGTTGCCCCGTTGATCTTGAGCAGGGCCACGTCCTTGGACTGGTCGTAGCCAACGAGCGTCGTCGGGAGCGCCTTGGTCTGCCCGTACTCGGTCACCGTGATGGTTCCGGTGTTGGCGCCCTCGCTGTAGAGCTCAATGACGTGGTTGTTCGTGAGGACCTCGCCGTCAGAGGTGATGATCATCCCGGTCCCCTCGTCCTCCACGCCCTTCGACTTCACGTCGATGGAGACGACGGAGTGGATGACCTTGTTCACCAGCTGGGGGATGGTGACATTGCCGCTGAGGACGGCGGCCCCGGGCGCGGCGGCACTCTCGTGGATGGTGACGTTGTCGCCGCCCCCGCCGTTGCTGTTGTTGGCTAACGCGGTCACACCGGCGCCGATGCCACCGCCGATGAGCGCGGCCACGATCGCCACGGGCAGCCAGGCCTTGAGCTTGCCCGGGGTGCTGCGTCGCCCGCCTGCCGGGCCGGGGCCGGGGTAGGTGGCGTCGCCCGATGGCGGGTAGGTGAACGGGACCGCCGTCGGAGTGTCGAGGGTGGGCGGTCCGGGGTCGGTCGCGCCCGGGGGTGCCCACGAGCCGGGCGGGGGCGGAGGGTAGGAGGAGCCCGCAGGCGCCGGGGGGAAGGCGGCTGGGGTGCCAGGGGTGAAGGCGGCCGGGGCGGCCGGGGTGACCGCGGGAGGCGGGGTCTCCCCCGCTCCTTCTGTGCGCGGCGGTGGCCACTCCGAGGACGTCGGCGTCCCTTCGGCGCTCACAGCTTGTGGCGTCGTCGTCGGCTCGACGGGCGGCAGGGGCGCTGTTTCGGGTGTGCCGGCAGCGGGATCCGTCCCTGGCTGCTCGGTGTCCTCGCTCATGTGGATCCTCCTGAGGGGGACGTGACTACCCCACACCGCAACACGGTGAGGGGTAGGTCCGTCCCGGTGGCTCCCGCAGTCCAGCGGACGTCTTGGCCCATGTTACGGGATGGCCATCGCGCCTTGGCATCGGGGAGGGGTGCCAGGCGAGGTAGCGTGTCCGCCGCATGTCACGGCGCATCGACATCGAATTGACGAGCAAGGCTGGCGATGGGTCGTGGACCTGGCGCGCCGCCGGCGCGCGGCAGCCCAAGGGGACGGTCGAGGCCGCCCTGGTCCCGGCCGGTGAGGCCGTCGGCGCGGTGCTGCGGGCGGACGTCGAAATCGGGCTGGAGGGGATTGAGATCCTCTCTCTGACCGCGGCGAAGCCGGCGCGCTCGCCCGAGAAGACCGAGGGTCGCATAGAGGTGAAGGGCACGCCGAAGCGCGCGCCCGACGTGTCGGTGATCCTCGCCCCCGGCTCCGACAAGCGCCGGCGCGATCGCGATGACGATGGTGAACGGGGGGACCGGCGTGGGGGCAACCGCCGCGGCCCGGGTCCGGGTCCGGGTGGAGAGGGGCGCAGCGAAGAGCGCGGCGGCGGCGATCGTTCGCCACGCGGTGCCGGCGGGCCCCGTCGGCCCGGTGCGCGGCGTCCCGGGGAGAGCGATGGTCGCCCGGCGCGGGGCGAGCGCCCTGTCGCACCGACGTCGACCGTGCACCGCAACGCCATGCTCGCCGCGCTGCGGCCCGAGCAGATTCCGATCGCCGAGCAGTTGCTGCGCGGCGGGCTGCAGGCCGTTCGCCAGGCGATCGAGGCGCAGAACACGTCCAACAAGGCCGCCGGCAAGCCGCCCGTCGCGTCCGATGCCCTTCTGGGTATGGCCGACGAGCTTTTGCCCGTGGTGCGCCTGGCCGACTGGAAGGACCGCGCCTCGGTGGCGCAGACAGCGGGCAAGGAGTACCGGCTGCGCGAGCTCCGGGCCGTCGTGGCGGCCTCGCGCACGGTGATCCTCGACGAAGAGGGTCGCGCCACGGCCAAGGCACTCCGGGAGTCACTGGATCAGCGCACCACCGCCCTCCGGGAGGAGTGGCTCGCCCGCATCACCAACGCGGTGAACGACGGGCGGGTGCACCAGGCGGTCGAAGCTTCCATCCGTCCTCCCGAGCCCGGCACCCGCCTCCCGGCTGAGCTGGCCGTGAAGCTGGCCGCGGCCGCCGGGGAGGCCATGACGGCCGACCTCGCCCCCGAGGATTGGATGCGCCTGCTCGATGTCGTGGTGGCATCGCCGGTGCGACGGACCGTCAAGCCCGTGGGCATCCCCGACGACGAGGTGGCCAAGCAGGCCGCTCGCAACGCCGCCGGAGCGGTCCCCGCCCTGGCCAAGCTGCTCGGGCTCCGCATCCCGCCGCCGCCGCGCCGGGTGAACGCCGAGCGCCGCTTCAGTCCAACCGGCGGCTGAGCGTCAGGAGGCGGGCCGTGAAGCCCGAGCCCTCCAATCGCTGCTTTGTCGTGCGGTCCCCGGGGAGCGCCAGGGCGTCCACCGAGGCACAGCCCTTTTCGGCGCACCAGGCCACGGCGGCGTCCATGAGCGCTGTACCCACGCCCACACCGCGAGCAGCCGTCTCCACGTAGCAGCACCCGATCAGGCCGTTGGTGACCCCACGGGGGCCTGGGGCCGCCGTGACGGCCAGCAGGCCCACAACCGCCCCTTCGTACTCTCCCACCAGCAGCTGGTTCCCCTCTCCGGGCTGCGTCCAGCGGTCCAGCAGGGTCACGGTGGTGGCATCGCCGACCAGCGCCGCCCCGCCCCGCATCGACTCGGCGGCCACCAGGGCCTGTGAGAGCAGGCGGGTGCATGTCTGTCGGTCGTCGGCGCGGGCGAGCCGGGCCAGTTCCACCGCCGCTACCGGTCGGGTGAACCGCTCGACTGCTCGTCGAGCAACTGGCCGGCGCGGTTGAGAATTGTCCGACGATTGCGGGTGGAGCCCTCGTAGCGCCGGACGGCGTCGAGCTCCTCTGGGCCCAGGCTCTCGAGCCGGCGGACCACCTGGGAGGCGCTCAGCGTGTCGTAGTCGGCCAGGGCCCCTCCGACGATGGCAGCGGCGGCCGGGTCCGGCGCGGGCCGCTCCGGGGCGGACGGCGCCGTTTGGGGTTCGGTCGTTGCGTCGGTTTCCTCCCCGTTGGGCGCGCTGCCGTTGCCGAAGAGACCGTCGAGCCGCGCCGAGACTTCCCGTTGCTTTTGGTTGACGACGAACCGGCCGACGAAGAGCGCGTTTCCCAGTTGCAACTCGAGGCGTCGGCGACCCTCGGCGATCAGTTCGGGAATCTCCTCGACTACCGACACGGCGACACCGATCGGAGCGATGCACACCACATCGAACGTGCGCCGGAGCGGGCTCTTGTGCGACTGCCCGCCATCAGGGTCACCGTCCTCAGACACAGTCCCGGCAAAGCACCCTCTTCGCGTCTGCCAGTTGGCTCGGGTGCTTGACCAAGAAACACGAACGGCAGACGAACTCGTCAGGTTGCTTGGGCAGGACCCGCTCGTTGCCCTCGGTCTTGTCCTCCTGGTCGGTTGCTTCCTCGTCCTCGGGCTCGTCCTCGACGACCAGGCGCTCCTTGAGGATCACGTCCAGGCTGGCCTCGACGTCCTCGTCCTCGGGCTCCTCCTCCTCCTCCTCCTCCTCGCCGTCTCCGGACTTCTCCACCACTGCGGCGGGAGACGGCGTCAGGATCTCGACTGCGGTTTCTTCCTCGTCCTCATCGTCCACGTCGACGGCGACAACGTCGTCATCGTCCTCGACGAGCGCGTCGACTTCGATGTCGTCATCGTCGATGTCCACCTCGAGGTCGTCGTCCTCGACGGTCTCCTCGACGTCTGCTTCGGGGGCCTCAGCCACCACTTCTTCGGCCTTGGCCTTCTTCTTCGTCGGCATTGTGCCGCGGGAGCATAGACGGTTCGCGGGACCGTTCAATCGCTCTGAAGGGGACTTCGAAATTGCCGTGAAGGGGACCCCCGTCCGACACCGGGAAGGTCCAAATCAGAGGGGCGGGGCGGGCGGGCCCTGGGGTCTTTGGCGCCATCTCACAGGCCTGGTTGGCCAGGCAAGCAACACGTTCTCTACTCGACCCCCAGGGCCAACCTCCGCCTCTCACAGCTCGTCCCCACCTGCAGCTGTGCAGCGGCGCTTCAGCGCATCTGCAGCGTCCTCAGGGGCGTCGGGGACTGTGCCGTACATTACGCAAATCAAGGGTGGTGTCGTCAAGGAGTGGAAGGGGGTCCCCACCAGGGAGAACGACGGTAGTTCCTGGTCAATGCGTTGCAGATTTTTCCGACCGCCGGCGCTCCGCCCGGCGCTCGGACTCCAGGCGCTCCAAATCGGTGGCTCCGTGGTCGACGAACGTCATCGCTTCGGCCAGGGCGCGGTGGCCGGCGACCTCGGCGATCGCCCTGTGCATCTGCTGCGCCACCCGTCGGTACGCAGGGTGGCCCTGGGCACCCGAGCGCAGTTCGATGAGATGCATGGCTTCGCGCGCATTGAACTGCATGACGTAACGGATGCGGTGCGCGAGTGCCACGACGTAGGACGCCTGTTCGGGAAAGTCCGGCCGCAACGAGCGGTAGAGCTCCTCGGCGCGGCCGATGGCTTCGGCGTAACGATCGTCCAGACCGGCGTCGACGACGAGCTCGGGCATGTCGTAGCCGAGCGAGATACCGAGGGGCTGCCACTCCATGCTCAGCATGCGGTGGCGTTGCAGGTCGCGGAAGGCGCCGTAGTCGGTGACGAGCTCGAAGCGGTAGTCCGTGCGTTCGAAGGCGCGGCCGGGCCGGTGCCGTCGGTTCCGCCGGTCGCCGACATACGCCGTCAGGAGGGCGACGCGGTCGTCGTGGCCGAGTTGGCGGACCCGCCGGGCTGCTTCACGCTCGCTGCAGCCGAGGTGCGCGAAACAGGCCGCCACCAGGACCTTCTCCTCGCCTTCGGGATCGAAGTCCAAGAGGGCCACCTCGGGCTCGCCTTCGTCACCGCGCGCCGGTGCCTCGAGCGGACCCAGCTCGGGCCACAGGCGCGACACGAGCCGAGCAGTGCGCTCGCGCGTTGCAGCGAGGTACTCGGACCACTCGCCACCGCGGGCGGGAACGTCGACGCGCTGCAGGAAGGAAGGGATGACCTTGCGCAACTCGTGCAGCATGAGGTCGGCGTAGTGGCGTGCTTCGGGGAGCGGGTGGGCGCGCATGCGCAGCAGCAGCTGTTCGTAGGCCTGGCCGGTTCCGTAGATCCCGATGTTCGACAGCGACGCCGCCGGGAGCAGGCCGCGCAGCGCGTCGAGTGACTTGGCGCGTGTGGCTTGGCGGTACACGAAGTCACTGTCGCCCGCCTGTTGGGGGAAGCGTTCCGCCACCCAGGCCTGCATCTGCGGTAAGAGCGCGCCGTAGGTGTCGAAGACGCGATCCATTTCGCCGACGAAACGCGCCCCGTGTGGGGAGTCGAGGATTTCTGGCGGACGGAAGTAGCGGTACTGCCCGTTCGC
>DATCEZ010000308.1:0-4176 GCA_036509775.1 Acidimicrobiales bacterium | reverse complement strand
TGTGCACTGTCGGCTCTTGGCCCTGGTCATGCTCCTGGGGGCGCTGACCGGCGCCGTTTTGGTGGGGCCAGGAACCAGCTCGGTGTCGGCCGCCACCACCCGCACGACGACGCCCGTCCTGCCGAGCCTGTCCTCGCCCACCTTCAACGCCCCGAGTCAGGGCGTCTCGGGCCGGATCTCGGCGCCGGGCGGGCCGTACCTCTACGACAGTCAGGGCCGGATCGTCTTCTTCCACGGCGTCGACGCCGTCTACAAGTACCCGCCCTATGAGCTGTACCCCGACCCGAAGAAGCCATGGAACTTCTCTGTCGCCGACGCCTCGCTGATGGCGCGGCTTGGGTTCAACGTCGTCCGCCTGGGCATGACGTGGAGCGGACTCGAGCCAGGCACCGCCCCGGCCAACGACCCGGCCATCTGCAGCCATGGGGCCCCGAGGGACCCGCGGCAGTTCAGCCAGGCCATCTTCAACCGGTACGTGCAGCGGTTGGAGACGACCGTGAACCTGCTGGGACGCTTCCGCATCTACACGATCCTCGACATGCACCAGGACGTGTACAACGAGATGTTCGACGGCGAGGGCGCGCCGAAATGGGCGGTGTGCACCAACGGCGTGCCCAGTGCGGACCCCCCCCGGGCGCTGGTCCCTGTCGTATGCCACCAAGGCCGCTGGCATCGCCTTCCACCATTTCTGGGCCAACGACGTCCAGGGCGACCTGCAGGGGGAGTACGACCGCGTGTGGGGTGACGTGGCGCGCTCGTTCCGTGGGAATCCGTGGATCCTGGGCTTCGACCCCTTTAACGAGCCCTTCTCCACGTCATTGATCCGTGTCGGGGACGAGCACTTCGACGCCCAGCTCGAATGCTTCTACACCGGTACGGCGCGGGTGGGCGTCGCCTCGCACGGTGCACCTGCGCTCCGGTGCCCTCCACACGACCCGGCCAACGGTGTCGTGCCGACGGTCCTGGCCGGCGACCCCTCGGGCTTGATCTTCGACGAACCGGACAACTACGCGAGCCGAGGGTTCCCGACGTTCATCGGCCCGATGAACCTGCCCAACCTCGTCTTCAACGTGCACATCTACTGCGGCGCCCGCAGCCCGGTGACCGGCAACCCCACCAACGTCGTCGCCTGTGCCTTTCAGGACGCGCGGTCGCTCGGGAAACGGTCCGAGGACCGGCCCGAAATGTCCGCCGTCCCCGAACCTGGAGGTCCGGCGTGGTTCGTGAGCGAGTTCGGCGCCACGAGAAGTCCTCTTCTGGTGGCGAGCATCACGGCGAAGATGGACGCCGAGCAGGTTGGGTGGGCCTACTGGTCCTGGAAGTACTACGGCGACCCGACCGGGAGCGCAGCCGAGTCGCTCGTGATGGCCGACGGTCGTCTGCGCTCGACCGCCTACGTTCTGAGCCGGGTCTATCCACAAGCAGTGGCGGGCACCCCGTTGCGATTCTCGTTCTCGCCCGAGACCGACGTGTTCGACATGGCATACGTGCCCAATCACCGCATCCAGGCGCCGACGCTCATCTTCGTGCCGACCCAGGTGCACTACCGGCACGGGTACTGCGCCCGCACGACCGGGGCCAGCGTGACTTCGGCCCGGGGGAGCGATCTGCTGCAGGTGCGCAACGACCGCAAGGGCAGCCGGGTGACCGTGGAAGTCACGCCGGGACAATGCAAGGCAGGGAGATTCGCGGTGACCCGGACGTAGAGTGGAGGCATGTGTCGGAACATCACCACTCTGCGCGGGCTCGAGCCCGTGGCCACGCCCGAGGAGATTGAGGCGGCGGCCCGTCAATACGTCCGCAAGGTCAGCGGTGTCCAGAAGACGTCGACCGAGACCGAGAAGGCGTTCGAGCGGGCTGTGGCCCAGGTCACCAAGGCGACGACCGCCCTCATCGCCACCTTGCCCCCCCGCAAGCAGCCGCCGCCGACCGAGCCACCCCTCCGGCGCATCGCCGCCAAGAAGGCCACTGCCTCGGTCTGACGCGCCACCGCCCATCGCCATCGTCACGCCCGCCGGCCGGCGGCTAAGACTGGTGGGGCGCACCTCGAGGGATCGGACCGGACCGACATGAACATGCAGGGCAAGGTCGTCGTCATCACCGGGGCCAACACGGGCGTCGGGCTCGAGACGGCCGTCGGGGTGGCGGCGCAGGGGGCCACCACCGTGCTGGCCTGCCGCAACCAGGCCAAGGCGGAGGCGGCCGCCAAAGAGGTCATAGGGCGGACCTGGAACGACGACGTGCACATCGTGCCGCTCGACCTGGCCGACCTGGCGTCGGTCCGCAAGGCGGCCGACGACATCCTGACCCGCTGGGACCGGCTCGACGTCCTCGACAACAACGCGGGCGGCACATGGACGCAGCGCCAGGAGACGGCGCAGGGCCTCGAGTACACCATGGGCGTCTGCCACCTCGGTCACTTCTACCTGACCCGCCTGCTGCTCGACCGCCTGACCGCCAGCGCGCCTTCCCGCGTCATCAACGACACCTCGGTCGGTCACCACGCCGCCTTCAAGGGCATGCGCTTCGACGACCTCCAGAGCGAGAAGGGCTACGACGGCATGGAGGTCTACTGCCGGGCCAAGTTGGCCAACGTCCCGTTCACCCGCGAGCTGGCGCGGCGCACGGCGGGAACCGGACTGACCGCCAACACCGCGCACCCCGGTTGGGTGCGCAGCCGCTTCGGGATGGACGGCGACACCACTGGCAAGGGCGCCTTCGGCTTCCGGGCCATCCGGCCTATTCAGGTAAGTCCGCGCACCGGGGCCAAGACGTCCGTCTACCTGGCCACCTCACCCGACGTGGCGACGCGCACGGGGGAGTACTGGGTCCGCTCCAAGCCAGGTCATATGGGCAAGCACGCCAAGGACGATGCGGCGGCGCGCCAACTGTGGGACATGAGCGAGCAGATCCTCGCCACGGCGGGCTTCCCCGTCAGCTGAACGGCATCACGCGTCACGCGTCCTCATCCGCCACGCCCCGATAGCGGTCCAGAACACGATCCAGCCCACGATCACCAACGACGAGGCCAGCGTGGACTCGGGGATCAGCGGGTTGCCACCACCACCACCGCCCCCACCCCCGCTGAAGGGCGTCGGCAGACCTCCCGGCTCAATATGGGCCATGGCCACGCCGACGATGCCCCGCTGCACGTTGAGCAGGTGCGAAATGATGTGACGGCTGAAGATGGGCGTCAGGATCAGCTCCAGCACAATGAGCAGGATCACCGCCACCGTGCGCTGACCCATCAGCGAGGACAGCCCGAGGCCGACCATGAACCCGATGGTCGCCTCGAGCGCGATCCACAGCCCCACGTCGACCATCAGCGTCGTCGAGGGGACCAGGAACTGCGAGTGATAGTCCGCGTAGTCCTGGTTGGCCACCGAGACCGCGAAGGCCCGGATCTGGGCCGGCGACTCCGCGGCGGGGACGGTGAACGTCCCCCCGCCCTTGGTCGGAACGACGGTCCCCGGCGGCGGGCCGTTCGGTTGCCCGGGACAGGTCACGTTGGGCGGCGGCCCGTTCAGCCCGGCGCCCCCGTGGAAGTTGAAGTCGCAGATGACCTCGTTGGCGTGCGCCGCCGCCCAGCTGTCGAAGGCCGGTTGTGACAGGCCCACGGGGACGTTGACCCCCTCGTAGTTGAGCTGCGTCGGCGCGGCGAAGACGCAGACGGCGCAGACGATGGTGTAGCCGACCGCCACCATGGCGATGACGATGGCCAGCCCCGCCGGAATGCGCGCGAAGTACAGCGCCAAACGGGAGCGGCCGGTGATCACCAGGTGGCGGAACATCCCCTCGGTGAGGTCGGTCGACCCGGCGGTGCAACCGACGACGGCCGCGACGACGAATCCGAACACGTAGATGAAGCCGGCCACCAGCGTGGTGAAGATGCTGTAGCCGCCGGCGGGCCCGTAGGACTTCGGGGCGACGGCGTGTGAAATCAGCCGCACGCCGAGAAAGACCACCGGGATGCCGATGTTCACCGCGATGAGGGCGATCATCAGCCCGCGCCGACGGCGCAGCTCCATGCAGCGCGTGGTGACCATGCCCAAAGTCGGGATCCACGAGCCCCGGTGGTCGCTCCGCGTCGGCGCCGGGACCGGAGCGGGAGCGTGACCCGGCGCGCCGAGGTCGGTGACGGTCGTCATTCGGGTTCCCCCAGTCGCTTCGTGACCT
>DATCEZ010000307.1:0-3800 GCA_036509775.1 Acidimicrobiales bacterium | reverse complement strand
CTGGTCTGGGTGTTGGGCGCGCTGATTCCCGTGGTGGTGGCGTTCACGCTGCCCCAAGGCGACGCCGTGATGGCCGTACTGGCCGGGCTGGGCGGACTGACGTACGTGACCGGTCGGCGCGCCCTGCGGGCGCCGCGGGTGGCTCGGGGCTAGCGAACGAAGCGGCTAGCCGAGACGCCGTTCGAGCTCGTCGACGGCCTTGGTCAAGGCGGCCGGGAGGCGATCGCCGAACTTGGCGAAGTGCTCACGGATGGAGGGCACTTCGGCCTTCCACTCGTCGGTGTCGACGCGCAGGAGCTCGGTCATGTCCTCTTTCGACACGTCGAGGCCGTCAACGTCGATGGCGTCGGGCGTCGGGATCCAGCCGATAGGGCTGTCCTGGGCCTCGGCCTTGCTGCCCACCCGGTCGAAGACCCACTCGAGCACCCGGGAGTTTTCGCCGTAGCCCGGCCACAGCCACTTCCCGTCGGCGTCCTTGCGGAACCAGTTGACGTAGAAGATCTTGGGTAGAAGGTCGCGGTCCGGTGCTTCCGCACCGACGGTGAGCCAGTGGGCGAAGTAGTCAGCCATGTTGTAGCCGCAGAACGGCAGCATGGCGAAAGGGTCGCGCCGTAGTTTGCCCACGGCGCCGGTGGCGGCGGCGGTCGTCTCCGAGGCCATGATGGAACCCAGGAAGACGCCGTGCTCCCAGTCGTGGGACTGGAAGACCAGCGGCACCACCGAGGCGCGGCGGCCGCCGAAGAGGATGGCCGAGATCGGCACGCCCTCGGGGTCCTCCCATTCGGGCGCGATGGCCGGGTCCTGGGCGGCTGGCGTGGTGAAGCGGGCGTTGGGATGAGCGGCGGGGGTACCCGACTCGGGCGTCCAGTTGTTGCCCTTCCAGTCGGTGAGGTGCGCCGGAGGCTCCTCGGTCATGCCTTCCCACCAGATGTCACCGTCGTCGGTCAAGGCCGTGTTGGTGAAGATGCAGTTGCCGTCCAGCGTGAGGATCGCGTTGGGGTTGGTGTGGGTGTTGGTGCCCGGTGCCACGCCGAAGAAGCCGGCCTCGGGGTTGATGGCGTAGAGGCGGCCGTCGGCGCCGAATTTCATCCAGCAGATGTCGTCGCCGACCGTCTCGACCTTCCATCCTTCAATGGAGGGGATGAGCATGGCGAGGTTCGTCTTGCCGCAGGCGGACGGGAAGGCACCGGTGACGTAGCGGGTCTCGCCCTCGGGCGAGGTGAGCTTGAGGATGAGCATGTGCTCGGCCATCCAGCCGGCGTCTCGAGCCATGACCGACGCGATGCGCAGCGCGAAGCACTTCTTCCCCAACAGCGCGTTGCCGCCGTAGCCCGAACCGTACGACGTGATCTCCCGCGTCTCGGGGAAGTGCACGATGTACTTGTTCTCCGCGTTGCACGGCCACGCCACGTCCTGCCGGCCTGGCTCGAGCGGGGCACCGACGGAGTGCAGGCAGGGCACGAAGTCGCCGTCGCCGAGCACCTCCAGGGCGCCGGCGCCCATGCGGGTCATGATGCGCATGGAAACGGCCACATAGGCCGAGTCCGTGAGCTGGACTCCGATGTGGGCGATGTCCGAGCCGAGCGGGCCCATGGAGAACGGGACCACGTACATCGTGCGTCCCAACATGCAGCCCTTGAAGAGGCCCTGCAGCTTCTGGCGCATCTCCGCCGGCTCACACCAGTTGTTGGTCGGCCCCGCGTCGATCTCCTTGGCCGAGCAGATGAATGTGCGGTCCTCGACCCGGGCGACGTCGCCCGGGTCCGAGTGGGACCAGTAGCTGTTGGGACGCTTGGCGTCCGACAGCCGGGTGAACGTGCCGGAGTCGACGAGCCCCTGGCAGAGCCGGTCGTACTCGTCGGCCGAGCCGTCGCACCACTCAATGCGATCCGGTGTGGTGAGGGCCGCGACTTCGTCGACCCAGGCGAGGAGTTTCGCGTTCTTTGTTGGCGGCATATCGGGGGGATCTGCTCCTTCGTCCGGCCGGTTTCGGTGGGGTCCAATGCTAGGCATGTGACGTGGGATCCCCCAAACCTTGGGCACATGACACGTCCCGTCGATGAAGACGAGGTCTTAGAGCGTATCCGAGGCATCGTCGGAAACGGAATCGAGGCCTTCGGGTTGCGCGACGACGCCGCCATGCTGGACCTGTCCGGTGGCCGCCCATTGCTGGCGTCGGTCGACAGCGTGGTGGAGGGCGTGCACGTCGACCTGTCTCTCTGCAGCCCCGGTGACGTGGGTTGGAAGGCGCTCATGGGCGCGTTGAGCGACCTGGCCGCCATGGGCGCCGAGCCCCTGGCGGCGCTGGTGGCTCTGTGCGTGCCGGGCGGCACGGGTGAAGGGGAGCTGGCCCTCGGTGTCATGGAGGGCATGGCCGAGGCCTCGGCGTTGGCCGGCTGCCCAGTGGTCGGGGGTGACGTCTCGGGTTCGGGCGTGCTGGTGGTGGCGGTGACGGTGCTGGGGACGGTCGAGGACGGGGGCGTGCCGGTCCCCAGGTCGGGCGCTCGGCCCGACGACATGCTGCTCCTGACGGGCCCCTGCGGCGGCTCCGCGGCCGGATTGCGCGCCCTGCGGACCGGGACCGGGCCCGGCGCCGCCTACCGGCGCCCGCTGGCGAGGCTCCGTGAGGGCCAGATCGCCCGGCTGCACGGTGCGCACGCCATGATCGACGTCTCCGACGGCTTGAGCCTCGACCTGCACCGCCTGGCCGACGCCTCGGGCGTCGGGTTCCGCCTCGACGAGGTCCCGATGGCCGCCGGAGCGACCGAGGACGAGGCGCTGGGCGGCGGGGAGGACTACGAGCTGCTGATCGCCGTCGACCCCGCAGACGCCGATGCGTTCGGGGACCGCTGTGTGGCCCAGGGCCTGCGTCGTCCTATCGAGACGGGCACCGTGGTCGAGAACGTGTCGGCGCGGACGTTGCACGAGCGACCGCTCGAGCGGATGGGCTGGCAGCACCGCGTCGGGTAGCGCCGGAGTCTGTGTACTGCACGGCCGCCGAGCCGCTGGCGGCCCGATCTCTTCCGCAGGACATCGTCCGGGGGGACCCCGGGACTAGCCGGCGGGGCTGGTGGTCTCGTGCGTCCGGCGCAGTGGCTTGGTGACCTTGCCGGCCCGGATGCACGAGGTGCAGACGTGCAGCCGTTTCGGGGCGCCGTCGACCAGCGCCCGCACCCGCTGGATGTTCGGGTTCCAGCGCCGCTTGGTGCGACGGTGGGAGTGGCTCACGCTCATGCCGAACGAGGGCTTCTTGCCACAGATATCGCACACAGCTGCCATTGGGAAACCTTCCTGGGGGGGAGGCCGCGGTCAACGGACCACGCAGGCCTTCACGAACGGCTCAGAGGTTACAGCATGCGCCGAGAGGGATCCGACGCACCGCCCTTCTCGGGCGTCTGGCTCAGACTGGCGACGCCAGCACCGAGCCGGTTCCTGCTTCTTTGCCCACGTTGACGTGGACCGTTGCGAGAGCAGTTTCACCACCAGGGATCTGGTGGCCAGCGCCGCTGTCTCCACAGGCGTTGTCGACCCGGCCCCCTGCTTGGGGGTCCGGGGCCTGAGATGCCAAGACATGCTCGGCGTTCGCCCAGGCGGCGAGGTTGATGGCCGCATTGAGGTCCCGGTCCGTGACCAAACCGCACGAGGCGCAGATGAAGGTCCGGTCCTTGAGCGCCATGTCGCTCCAGCACCACCCACAGGTCGAGCAGGTCTTCGTCGAGGGGAAGAACCTTGGCGCCACGCAGAGGTCGCTGCCGAACCAGTCGGCTTTGTAGGCGACCATCTGGGCGAAGCGGCCCCAC
>DATCEZ010000306.1:0-6748 GCA_036509775.1 Acidimicrobiales bacterium | reverse complement strand
CCATGCACACGGACGGCGAAGCCGAGCGCCTCGTAGTGGGCCCGCATGGCGTCCATGTCGGCCGTGGGGAAGATCGGGGCGATGTGCTGCAGGGAGGCCATGCCCGCTCACGCTACCGTTGTGCGATGCGCCGGCTCGTCTCGACCCTCTTCCGCGCCGCCCTGGTCATCGGGGCGTTGGCCGTGGTGCGCGCCGTCCTGCTCGACCGGGCGCCGCGTCGGGAGCTGCACCGCGGCGAGCCGGTGATCGGCAGCCTCGATACGTGGCCGGCCGTCCCGCGCAAGCCTGCCTCCTGACCGACGCCTATCCGGCGCCCGTAAGAGGACACGTCACCGCAGCGGAGCCCGGGGACTCCGACGTCGTACACCCACCCTCAGGCCGCAGGAGTTGGGCGAACGATGACAGCGGCTTCGGTGTGACGGGCAGCCAGCTGTTCGGTGCCGACGCCACGTCGCAGTGGGTGGTGGACGAATCGACATTGGACCCGAAGACGCCAGGTCCACCGATGTGATCGGTCACGATGATCGGGTCCGAGGGCGAGGTCACGACCAGCCCGAAGTTGCACTGCCCCGGGAACGGCTGCACCGCGGTGAGGACGTGGCCATCTTGCACAGCGATCGCCACCATGCGCTTGCCGGTCGTGGTGTAGGCCGCCTCCGATGAGGCACCGACCCACGTGACGTCTCGAAGTTGGGAATCGAGGAGCGAGGTCGAGACGGCTTGCAGAGGAATCCCATCATGGGTGGCCTGCAGCTCGGCCGCGGAGGCGGCGGAGGCAGCAGCCACGTTCGCGATACCCACCTCTTCCCTGACCTCGTTCAACCCAGCCTGCATGTTCCGTTCGACCTTGGCCTGAGTGGTGTCCCGCGCGTGCACGCCCAACGCGAGCAGAGCGACCACCAACAGGGTCGTGGGGATGACCACGACGAGCACGATCCGCCAGGGGGAGCGCTTTGTCGAGGGCTGGCTGTTCGGCACCAGCGGAGGGAAGGATGCGCCGATCGCCATCGGGCGCAGTCTGCCCCTTACGCCGATCGGGCGCGCCTCCCGACAAGCGCCGGCGCCAGCGTCGAGAACTACAGCGTGACGCGGTGCAGGTCGAGGATGCCCTCGTCGCCGCGCAGCTGATCCACCACGGCGTCGGAGGCCGGCGTCGTCGTGGAGATCACCATCATGGCGGTCGACGATTCGGGGCTCGGCCCCACCGCCATGGACGAAATGGAGATGCCCGCCGTCCCGAGCGCGGTCCCGACAATGCCGATCACGCCCGGCCGGTCGTCGTTGCGCACGACGAGCATGTGCTGCGACGGCGGGACCTCCACTTGGTGGTCGTCGACGATGACGATACGCGGCTCGGTGTGCAGCCCGGCGGTAATGAGCGTGCCCGCAACCGAGTGCGAGCCCGAGCGCAGGGTGATGAGCGACTTGTAGTCGTGTGAGGTCGCGGTCGAGGACTCGCGCACCTGCAGGCCGTGCTGCTCAGCCAGCTGCGGCGCGTTGACGTAGGACACCGGCTCCTCGGTCGAGCCGCCGAAGATCCCCTTCAGCACCGACAGGGTCAGGATGCCCGTCCCCTCCCCCGCCAGCTCGCCCTGGTACTCCATGTCGATGGCGTCGGGCAGCCCGTCGTGCAGGCCGACGAAGAAGCGGCCGAGCTGTTCGGCCAATCCCATGAAGCCGCGCACCATGTCCGAGACGTCGCGCGCCGCCACGTTCACCGCGTAGGGGACGAAGTCGCCGGCGAGGGCGAGCAGCACCTGCTCGGCGATCGTGACGCCGGCCTTGTCCTGTGCCTCCTCGGTCGACGCGCCCAGGTGCGGCGAGACGACGACCTGCGGCAGCTCGAACAGCGGCGACTCGGTGCAGGGCTCCTTGGCAAATACGTCGAGACCCGCCCCGGCCACGATGCCGTCGCGGATGGCCTCTGCCAATGCGTCCTCGTCCACGATGCCGCCACGGGCGGTGTTCACGATGCGGATGCCCGGCTTGGCCTTGGCGAAGAGATCACGCCCGAACAGCCCGATGGTCTCGGGCGTCTTGGGTGTGTGGATGGAGACGAAGTCGGCCTCGCCCACCAGCTCCTCAATGCTGACCAGGCGCACACCCATGGCCCGCGCCCGCTCCTGGGACACGAAGGGGTCGAAGCCGATGAGCTCCATGCCGAAGGCGTGGGCGCGCTGGGCCACCAGCGAACCGGCCCGGCCCAGTCCGACCACGCCGAGCACCTTGCCGTGCAGCTCGACGCCCTCCCACTTGGAGCGCTCCCAGCGCCCCGCGACGAGCGCCGAGTGCGCCTGGGGGATGTTGCGGGCCTGCGCCAGCAGGAGCGCCATGGCCTGCTCGGCCACCGAGAGAATGTTCGACGTCGGGGCGTTGACCACCATGACGCCCCGCGCCGTCGCTGCGTCGACGTCGACGTTGTCGAGCCCGACGCCGGCCCGTCCGACCACCTGCAGCGACGTCCCGGCCGCCAACACGTCGGCCGTCACCTGCGTGGAGGACCTGATGATGAGCGCGTGTGCACCCACGATCGCGACGAGCAGTTGCTCGGGGCTCAGCCCTTCCTGGACGTCGACCTCGTGGCCGGCTTCCGCCAGCAGGTCGAGCCCGCTCTGCGCGATCTTCTCCGTTACCAGTACCCGTGCCACCGCGGTGGCCTCCTTACTCCCCGCCCAACTCGCCGCCGACTTGGCGGTCAGTCTTGCGCTTCGCCAAAGAGCGCGGCCAACCGGCTCACTCCCTCGACGAGATCTTCATCACCCAGCGCGTAGGACATGCGGAAGTAGCCCGGTGCGCCGAACGCCTCTCCGGGTACTGCCGCAACCTTCGCCTCGTTGATGCAGATTTCGGCTAACTCAGCGCTGCTCGCCGGACGTTGTCCCCGGAGGCTCCGGCCGAGCAGCCCCTTGACTGACGGGTACGCGTAGAACGCGCCCTCGGGCACCACGCATTCGACACCTTGAATGTCGTTGAGCATCGACACCATGGTCAGGCGGCGGCGGTCGAAGGCGGCGCGCATCATGGCGACGTCGTCGAGGTTCCCCGAGACGGCGGCCAGCGCGGCGCGCTGCGACACGTTGGCGACGTTCGAGGTCTCGTGGCTCTGGATGTTGGTCGCGGCAGCGATGGCATCGGTCGGCCCGATGAGCCACCCCACCCGCCAGCCGGTCATGGCGTAGGTCTTGGCCACGCCGTTGGCCACCAGGCAGCGGTCGGCCAGCTCGGGCACGACGACGGGCATGGAGTGGTGCTCGGCCCCGCCGTAGACCAGGTGCTCGTAGATCTCGTCGGTCAGCACCCAGATCCCCTTGGACACCGCCCACTGGCCGATGGCCTCGATTTCGTGGCGCGTGTAGACGGCGCCCGTCGGGTTCGACGGTGAGACGAAGAGGAGGGCCTTGGTACGCGGCGTCCAGGCGCGCTCGAGGTCCTCGACCGAGGAGCGGAAGCCGGTCGTCTCGTCGGAGGAGACGATGACCGGCGTGCCCCCGGCCAGTGCGATGGACTCGGGGTAGGTCGTCCAGTACGGAGCGAGCACCAGGACTTCGTCGCCCGGGTCACACATCACGGCGAACGCATTCGAGACAGCTTGCTTGCCGCCGTTGGTCACCAACACCTGGTTGGCCGCCACCTCGTAGCCCGAGTCGCGCAGGGTCTTGGCGGCGATGGCCTCGCGCAACGCCGGGATCCCGGCCGTCGGCGTGTAGCGGTGGTTGGCCGGTTGGCGGCAGGCGATGACGGCGGCCTCGACGATGTGCGCCGGCGTCGGGAAGTCGGGCTCGCCCGCGCCGAAGCCGATGACATGCTCGCCGGCCGCCTGCAACGCCTTGGCCTTCGCATCCACGGCGAGGGTCGCCGAGGGCGCCACCGCGGCGGCCCGGCGAGAGATCCGGCGGAGCTCTGTCGTCGAAGGGGTGGTCGTCACGATGTAATGATCTCATACGTGCCAGACGCCCCCGACATCACCATTCCACCCGAATTGCTGCCCTCCGACGGGCGTTTCGGGTCCGGCCCGTCCAAGGTCCGACCGGCCTCCATCGACGCGCTCGCCGCCGTGGCGACGACCTACATGGGCACCAGCCACCGACAGAAAACGGTCAAGTCACAGGTGGGCCGGGTGCGCGCCGGCATGCGCCAGCTCTTCTCGCTGCCCGACGGCTACGAGGTCGTCCTCGGCAACGGGGGGACGACCTGCTTCTGGGACGCCGCCACCTTCGGACTGATTGAGGAGCAGAGCCAGCACCTCAGCTTCGGCGAGTTCTCCTCGAAGTTCGCCGCCTGCGCCAAGGCGGCGCCCCATCTGAAGGACCCCCAGGTCATCACCTCCGAGGTCGGCACGCACCCCAAGCCCGTGGCCGACCCGACCGTCGACCTGTACGCCCTGACCCACAACGAGACCTCTACGGGGGTGTCGATGCCGATCCGGCGGCCGGAGGGTGCGGCCGCCCCCGCCGATGGAGGCGGACTGGTCGCGGTGGACGCCACCTCGGGCGCCGGCGGCCTCCGGGTCGACGCGGCCGAGTTCGACGCCTACTACCTGGCGCCGCAGAAGTGCTTCGCCGGCGACGGCGGCCTTTGGATCGCGCTCATGTCCCCGGCCGCGCTCGAGCGGGTGGAGCGGATCGCCGCCTCCGGCCGCTACATCCCGACCTTCTTCGACCTCAAGACGGCGGTCGACAACTCGGTGCTGGACCAGACGTACAACACGCCGGCGCTGGCCACCATCTTCCTCCTGGCCGAACAGCTCGACTGGATGAACGAGAACGGCGGCCTGGAATGGACCGCCTCGCGCTGCGACCGCTCCGCCGAAATCCTCTACACCTGGGCCGAGCAGTCCGGCTATGCCCGCCCCTTCGTGGAGAACCCGGCCGATCGCAGCCACGTGGTCGGCACCATCGACTTCGTGGACGCCATCGACGCGGCAACCATCGCTGCCGTGTTGCGGGCGAACGGGATCGTCGACACCGAGCCGTATCGCAAGCTCGGGCGCAACCAGCTGCGGATCGCCATGTTCCCGGCCATCGAGCCAGACGACGTGGCGTCGCTGTGCGCCTGCATCACCCACGTGGTGGGCGCTCTCGCCTGACGGACTGACGGACGGGGCGCACGGTCACACGCTGCGTCGTCACAGGCCGCACTGGGGCCAGCCCCAGGACAAAAACGGGTGACAGCCCCCTAGCCGCAACGTCTGTGCACTCTGTACTATACGGGGTATACGGGGCCGAACGGGAGGCCCGTACGCGCCTCCACTGTCAGAAGGGCAGGTCGTATGACAACGGCAACCTTGGCCGAGTCCCCACCCGGGCAGAGAGGCGAGAGCGAGTGGGCCGTCGAGACCCACGGGCTCACCAAGCGCTTCGAGGCCAACATCGCGGTAAACGACGTGGAGCTCCTCGTTCCCCGTGGCTGCGCCTTCGGATACCTGGGCCCGAACGGTGCGGGCAAGACGACGCTGATCCGTGTGCTGCTGGGACTGACGCACGCCGACGCCGGGACCATGTTCCTCCTCGGCCACAGCGTCCCCCGGCACCGTGACGTGGCCTTGGCCCGTGTGGGGGCGATCGTGGACGAGCCCCGCTTCCACGGCCACCTGACCGGCCGCCAGAACCTGCAGATCCTCGCCGCGGCGCGTGAGCCGGCGGCGAAGCGCCGCATCGACCCGTCGCTCGAGCGCGTGGGCATCCTCCATCGGGCCGATGACAAGGTGTCCAAGTACTCCATGGGCATGCGCCAGCGCCTCGGCGTCGCCGCCTGTCTCCTCGGCGATCCACAACTGCTCATCCTCGACGAGCCCATGAACGGCCTCGACCCGGCGGGCATGCTCGACATGCGCGACATGATCCTGTCGCTGGTCGCCGAGGGGCGCACCGTCGTGCTGTCGTCCCATCTGCTCGACGAGGTCGAGCGGACGTGCGACGCCGTCGCCATCGTCGACCGGGGCAAGGTGATCCGCCAGGGCCCGATCTCCCAGCTCCTGGCCGGGTCCTCCTTCGAGGTCCAGGTCGAGTGCTCGGACCCCGACCGGGCCGGCGGCCTGCTGGTGACCACGCCCTTCGGCGCCCACGTGCAGGCCGGACCGGACGGGCTCGCGATCTCGCTCCCCGAGGGCACCGACCGTGACGCCATCGCGGAAATCAACCGCCTGCTCGTCGAGGGTGGCATCTCGGTGTACCGGCTCCAGCACATACAGGCCTCACTCGAGTC
This sequence comes from Acidimicrobiales bacterium, assembly GCA_036509775.1. Classification (GTDB taxonomy): domain Bacteria; phylum Actinomycetota; class Acidimicrobiia; order Acidimicrobiales; family RAAP-2; genus Bog-473. Next base: position 544 of record DATCEZ010000306.1, on the reverse strand, counting down.
GTGGTTCCTCGAGGTCACCAAGCGTCTGGGGGAAGCCGAATGACGACCATCACCGAAGTCGGCGCACCGGGCCCCGCCCCCACTCCGATCCCGGCGGAGCCGCGGGGCGACCACCGCGGCTCGTGGATCCCCACCTGGGGCATGGTCACCACGCGCTGCATGGAGCTGCGCCGGCGGCGCGGACTGATGATCGCCCTCATCGCAGTGAACATCGGCATCCCGGTGGTCTTCCTCGGCGTGCGGCTGATTTCGCACGCCGTCGCCCCGAAGTCCTACGGGCCCGCCGGCGGCTACAGCATCTTCACCACGCTGGTGGCCGGCTTCATGTACGTGTTCGGGTTCGTGGTGGCGGCGGTCGTCGGCTGCACCGCCGGGTCGGTCGACCTGAGCGAGGGGATGTTCCGGCACCTGGTCATCACCGGCCGCTCCCGTTTGGCCCTCTGCTTCGCGCGCATTCCCGCCGGGCTGGCCATCGTCATCGCCATGGTGGCGGTCGGCTACACCATCGTCTGCGCCGTCTGCGTCTTCGCCGCGCCGACGCAGC
>DATCEZ010000305.1:0-19292 GCA_036509775.1 Acidimicrobiales bacterium | reverse complement strand
TCCACTCGAAGATCCTCACCCAGCTGCTCTATCGACACGATCCTGCCCTTCCACACATCTCCAATTGTGCCAGCCCCGGGCCCCGCGAAAATCGGGCGGCCGTCGTCGCCCCCGAAAAGCACCGGCGCCAGGTACAGCACGTAGCGGTCCACCAGCCCCGCAACATGAAAGTCGTGGGCCACCGTGGCCCCGCCCTCGACCAGGAGCTGGAGCACCCCGCGCCGGCCGAGCTCGGTCAACACGTCCCCCAGATCGCCACCCAGCTCGAGCGCCGGGCGCACCCTGGCGTCGGCGGGCGCCTGGCCCAACACCACGCGGAGGGGCTGTTTCTGCTCGTGCCCGTCGTTCCCGTCGTCGCCCTGGTCCAGGCGCACCGTGAGCTCGGGGTCGTCCGCCCGCACCGTGCCCGCACCGACCAGGACGGCATCGGACTGGGCGCGCAGGCGGTGGACATCCCGGCGGGCCGCCTCCCCGGTGATCCAACGACTGGTGCCGTCCGGGGCGGCGGTGCGGCCGTCGAGGCTGGCCGCCATCTTCAGCACAACCCAGGGCTGCCCGGTCGTCCGGTGCTTGCAGTAGGGAGCGAGCTGCTCGGCGACTTCTTCGGCGGCCACGCCGACGGTGACGTCGATGCCGGCGGCACGCAGGGCGGCGATGCCCCGGCCGGCGACCTGCTCGTCAGGGTCCTCGATGCCCACCACCACCCGGGCCACACTCGCCGCAATGATGGCGTCGGTGCAGGGCGGGGTCCGCCCGTGGTGGGCGCACGGCTCCAGGGTCACGTAGAGAGTGGCGCCGCGGGCGCTCTCCCCCGCCGCAGCCAGAGCTGTTACTTCCGCGTGGGGCCCGCCGGGGGGCGCCGTGGCTCCGGCGAACACAATCCCGGCGTCGGGACCTGGGTCCGGTGGGACGACGACGCTGCCCACCCAGGGGTTGGGCGCTGTGGTCGAACGAACCGTTGCCGCCTGCGCCAGGGCCCGGCGCATGTGCTCCACGTCGTTCATGGTGAGGTCCTTGCCCGGGGTCGATCCCGACCGTGTGCCGCCAATACTAGAACACGTTTCAGTTTTTGTCGAGAAGGCCAGGTCAGGGAGGCGGGCGCGCTGCAGTCAGGCTCGGCCGAGGAAGGCGACCAGGTCCGTAACGTCGGCCAGGATCGCCGTCGGGGACGCGGCCTCCAGCGCCGCCGCGTCGTGCGCCCCGCTCAGCACGCCGACCACGGCACCGGCGCCGGCCGCGCGCCCGGCCTCGAGGTCGCTGACCGTGTCGCCCACCACCACCACCGCACCGGGTTCCTCCACACCGAGCAGAGCCATGGCGCCCAAGATGAGATCGGGCGCGGGGCGGCCCCGGCCGACGTCGGCCGGCGAGAGGGCCAGATCGACTTCGGTGCGCCAACCCAGCGCGTCGAGGAGCGTGTCCCTGGTCTGCGGGTCGAATCCGGTCGTCAGACAGACCTTGACCTCCGCCGCGCGCAGATCGCGCAGGGCCTCGAGGGCCCCGGGCATTGCGGTCACGTCACCATGCGCCACGATCGCCTCGTAGGCGGCGGCGAAGGCGCGGGTGGCCTCCGCGGCCTCGTCCTCGTCGAAGAGCCGGGCGAACACATCGGCCTTGGACCAGCCCATCGTCTCGTGCACGACGACCTCGGCCTCCTCGTAGAACCTGCTCCCCGGCGTGACACCCACCGCGGCCAGCGCGCTCGTGAACGCCGCATCGACGGCGCCGTCGTCACGCACGGTCGTGCCGGCCATATCGAGGCAGGCCAGTGCGAAGCGGCCGATCATGCCGCCACCCCCGCCGCGTGCAGCGTGTCGGCGGCGATGGCCGGCGAACAGGTCATGCCGCGCCCGCCGGGCCCGGTCACCATCCACACCCCCGGCTGGATCTCCTCGCGCAGGCACACGTCGCCGTCGACGCACTGCGCGTAGACGCCCTCCCAGCGCCGCTGCACGGGCGGGAGCTCCGACCCGAGGATCCGGCCGGCCCTGGCAAGGAGTTCACGGGTGGGATCCTCACACAGCGCGAAGTCGAACGGTTCCCCGTAGGCGTGCGTGTCCCCGATGGTCAGCCCGCCGTCGGGGCGCTGGACCAGCAGCAGCTGCAGGTGGTGCTCGGCCGCGACAGGGGCCTGCGCGCCGAGCTGGTCCAGCGGGGCCGACTCGTAGGCCGGGTAGTAGCGCAGGGAGTCCGAGTCGGCCAGCGAGGTCGTGAGCGTCGCCGGGAAGGGCGCCGTCTGCAGCATCTGCAAGCGGACGCGGCGCAGACGCGTCGCCATGGCCCCGGTACCCGGGAGGTGGTCGTAGGCGGTGCCGGTGGCGAGGACGGCGAGGTCCCCCTCCCAGCGGGTGCCGGTCGTATCGACGAGCGCGTGCGGCTCGGCACCGGTGACGCGGCAGCCCGGATGGAACCGGTAGCGGTCCCCGTGCGCCGCCGCGATGTGGGCGCGCAGCGCGGCCAGCGCCAGCCGCGGCTCGACCACCGCGTCTTCGGTGCAGTGCAGCGCTCCCTCGACGTCGCCCAGCACGGCCGGGTTGCAGGCGCGCACATCGTCCGGCTCCAGGAAGGAGATGCCGCGCGCCGCTGCGTCGGGATGCTCCGCGAAGGTCCGCATCACGGAGCATCCCGCCGTGTCGGTGGCGACGGTGAGCGAGCTCATCGGGCGGAAGCCGATGCCGGGCGCCAGCGTGCCGATCTCCTGCCAGCGCCGGCGGGCGCGCCGCGCGACAGCGAGCTCGGTGCCCGCTCGACGCCCGCTCACCCAGATCAGGCCGAAGTTCCGCACCGAGGCGCCCGTCGGGCCGGCCTCGGCCTCCAGATGGTCCACACGGAACCCGGCCTCGGCCAGCTCGAGCGCGTGCCAGGTGCCGATGATGCCGCCGCCCGCGACGACGGCGCGGCGGGGCGTCACCCCTGACCGTTGGCGGTGCGGGCCGCGGCCCGTATGGCGTCGGCGGCCTCCCATGGTTTGGGCTGCCCGAAGATGGCGCTGCCGGCCACCAGGACGTTGGCGCCGGCGGCCACTGCGACCGGCGCCGTGGTGGTGTCGATCCCGCCGTCCACCTCAATGTCGACCTCGAGCGCGCCGGCCGTGACCGCCGCCCGCACCTGCGTGACCTTTGCCATCACGTCCCCGATGAAGCTCTGGCCCCCGAAGCCGGGGAAGACCGTCATGCACAGGACCAGGTCCACGTCGCCGAGGTAGGGCTGCACGGCCTCGAAGGGGGTGTCGGGGTTGAGCGCCAGCCCCACCCGCAGACCCAGTCCGCGCATCTGCGTGATGAGCTCGTCCGTGTTGCCGATCTCGACGTGCAACGTGCAGCCATCCGCGCCGGCGTCGGCGAAATCCTTCAGGTACCGCCCGGGCTCGGTCATCATGAGGTGACAGTCGAAGAACAGCGGCGTGTGGCGCCGCAACGACGCCACGACGGGCGGCCCGATCGTCACGTTGGGGACGAAGTGCCCGTCCATGACGTCGACGTGGAGCCAGTCGGCGGCTTGCGCCACCTCGCCCACCTGCTCGGCCAGCAGTCCGAAGTCCGCCGACAACACCGACGGAGCGATGCGCAGGTCACCGGTACGGCCGGGGTCTCGCCCCGTCGTCGCTGTCGATCCTTCCAACGGTCCGCTGCTCCGGCTCAGGTGAAGCGGGCCCAGCAGAGGATGCGCCGGAACCCGTAGAAGTAGGGCTCGCGCTCACCGAGCTCTTCGATCAGCCGCTCCCGGTAGCGCTCGACGAAGGCGTCGAAGAGCTCCGGGCTCAACCGCTTGCGATACGGCGTCAACAGCGTCCCCATGACCCACTCGACGACCTCGCCGGTCGACTCGAGCTCGTGGCCGTAGACCTCCATCCGTACGACCTGATCCTTGGCACCCAACTCGTAGAGCAGGTCGGCGTACAACTCGGGGGACAGCACGAAGCGGCCCCGGTCCTCGGGGACATCGCCGTAGAGCGCGTCGATGAACGGGGGCTCGTTCGCCACCGCCTGCGCCAGCAGGTGTGACGGATGGCGGTAGTTGGCCGGCACCTGGAAGGCCAGCTGCCCGTCGGGGCCCAACGCGGTGCGCATGCGCGCCAGCAGATTCAGGTGATCGTCGGTCCACTGCAGCGACGCATTGGCGAACACGAGGTCCAGGCCTTCGTCGAGCCACGTCGCGATGTCCCCCTGGGCGAAGGAGAGGCCCGCCACATCACCGTGGGAGGACTGGGCCCGGGCCAGCATGGCCGGGGACGAGTCGATCCCGACCGTCTCCCCCGCGGCCAACTCCTCGTGCAGGATTTTGGTCAGGTCGCCGGTGCCGCAGCCCAGGTCGACGATGCGGCCGCCGGGGACGGGGTGGCAGAGCGTGAGCAGGTCGTCAAAAGGCTGCTGACGTTCCGAACGGAACCGCTCGTACTGGTCGGGGCTCCACCCATCGATCGGAGTAACGGTCACCGCACAACTGTCTAGTCCGTTCCGAGCCGCTCGCCCGCCGCGGGGCGCACGCCACGCAGCCACTCCTCGGCTGACATGGGAGAACGGCTCTCAGGCTGCACCTGTTCGAGGACCAGGCTCCCACCACCGGTCGCCACGACGGGGCCGACGAGGGAACCGGGTGGGACCGCGTCGGCGCCGGCATCGTTCGGCCCCGGGAGGGTCGCCAGCACGGTCAGCCGCTTGCCGCGGAACGTCGTCCAGGCCCGGCCGAGGCGCACGACGCGCCGGAGATCCACCGCCGGCCTGGTCCAGTCGAGGTGCAGATCCTCGGTACTGATTTTGTCCGCCAGCGTGACCTCGCCCGCCTGCGGCACGGGGTCGGGCAGGCCGGCGACCCCCTGGGCCAGTGACTCCACCACCAGTGCGCTCGCCACATCCACCAGCTCGACGCGGAGCGCAGCGAGCGTGATCTCGTCGTCGAGCGGCACGGTGCGCACGGCGTAGACGGGGCCCGTATCGAGCCCCTCCTCCACCTTCATGAGGCAGACCCCCGTCTCGGCATCCCCGGCGAGGATGGCGCGCTCGACGGGTGCCGCACCGCGCCAGCGGGGCAACAGCGAGAAGTGCAGGTTGACCATTGGGATCTGCTCGAGGAGCCGCGCCGGAATGATGCGGCCGTAGGCCACCACCACCGCCAGCTCCACGCCGACGGTCGCCAGGTCCTCCATGTCATGGGTGACTGGGATGCCGAGCTCGATGGCCGCCGCCTTGACCGGGCTCGGCGTCACGTCCTTGCCGCGGCCGCGACGGCGGTCCGGGCGCGTGACGCACAGTGCGATGTCGTGCCCCGCCTCGACCAGCGCGCGCAGCGGGGGCACCGCCATGTCGGGAGTGCCGAGATATGCCAGGCGGGCCACCCGTTCACCGTAGGGCAGGTGGTGTCCCCGCGACGGCGAGGGTGATGGTGGACGCGGCGCCGTGCGTGGCAGCGTCAGCGGGTGAAGAGGTTGGCGAGCCCGTCGGGATCGGACGCCGGCAGACTGAGCGTGCGGCTGCGCAAGATCTTGAGCGCTTCCTTGCGCTGTTCCTCGTTGAGATGTTCCACCAGCAGGATGCCGTCGAGGTGGTCGAGCTCGTGCTGGAAGACCCGCCCTTCGAGCTCGGATGCCTCAATGGAGATTTCGTTCCCGTCGAGGTCAAGGCCCACCAGGTGCACGGTGTTGGGTCGGACGATCTCCCAACTCAGGCCCGGCACCGAGAGGCACCCCTCGTCGTAGGTCCACTCCCCGTCGCTCCCGATGATCTGCGGGTTGATGACGGTGCGCGGGCCCTCGCCCACGTCGTAGACGAAGATGCGGCGCTGCACGCCCACCTGGTTCGCCGCCAGGCCGGTGCCCGGGGCGTCGTACATCGTCTCGATCATCGAATCGACCAGGCTGGCCACGGCGCCGTCGATGTCCTCGACCTCCCTGGTGCGCTCTTTCAGCACGGGGTCGCCGTACTGGCGGATGGTGAGACTCGACATGGGCCCATCTTACCGGCGGCCATTCCCGGCCCAGATCGGGAGCGGTGCCACCACCCGTGGGGTTCGGTCGGCCCTCAGAGCGAGGCGGGGTCCACCTCGACCCGCAGCCCACGGCCGGGCGGCCGGGTGGTCCGGCCCAGGAGGTCGCACAACGGGGGGTGGCTGTCCGCCCGCAAGAGGAAGCGGTCGTCGCCGAGCGGCGACAATGTCACGGCGTCACCCGGCGGTGACGGAGTCACGGCGTCACCGGGCGGTGACGGAGTCACGGCGTCGTCGCCTGTGGCCGCGGATTCTGTCGGCCCGTCGATCTCGCGGCGCAGCGCCTCGGCGTAGGCGGGGGCGAGCGCACCGGAGACGAGCGCCAACGCGGAGAATGGCGGGAGCGCCGAGGTACGACGGATCGCCACCTCGTCGGCCAGCACCGGCGTCGGGTCACCGAGCGCGACCGCCTGCAGCAACGGGTGCTCGGGCACCCGCGTCTGGACCTGCAGGCGCGCCCAGGGTGCGCCCGTGCCGCGGGCGACCACCAATCGGGCGGCTCGGACGAACAGCGCCAAGGTCTCCTCGGTGGCGGAGAGGCGCGGCGCCAGCAGGTGCAGGTCGATGTCCAGGAAGGCCACGGCTGCGGCGCGCCGGACTCGATGCAGCACCGCCTCGGTGCCGATCAGGACCGGGGTCGTGGGCAGGGGCGAGCCCGTCCCCGCCTGGGGGCCCGCCACCTCCCCCACCTCGGCGCCGAGCAGCGCCGCCAACTCCTCGCGCAGCCGGCTCACCCCCGCCCGCAACGTCTTCATCCGCAACCGGCCACAGGATGCGCAGACGACCGGGCGGGTCTCGTCGCAACGCGGGCAGCGGAGGATCTCCTCGCCTTTGGGCTGCGCCACGGCAGCACCGCAGCGGGCGCAACAGGCGAGCTCGCCACAGTGCCGGCAGGCCAGCAAACGTGCGCCGCCCGTCCGGTTGTAGACACATACAAGGGGGCCGCGCGCCCGCGCCTCGGCATCGTCGAGGACCGACCGGGCCAGCCGGACGAACTCCTCGGAGAACATGCCGCTGCGCGGGTCCGCGCCGCGACGGTCGACTCGCTCCAGCACGGGCCAGCCCGCCCGCTCCTCGGGACGCGACGGGGCGAGGGTCCGCATGACCGGATCCGCTGCCAGCGCCACCGGCGGCACCGGTGACGCCAGAAGGCAGGGCACTTCTTCGCGCCGGGCCCGTTCAATCAGGACATCGACGGCGCTGTAGGTGGGGGCGCTCTCCTCCCGGTAGGCGGCGTCGTGCGCATCGAGCACCACCACGGCCGCCAGCCGGGGGGCCGGGGACCAGGCGGCGGCGCGGCTGCCGACGACCACGGGCCAGCCGGCGCGGGCCTGTTCCCATGTGCCCGCCGTCGGCCAGCCCCGGTGTTCGAGCCGGGCCGTGAGCCGCTCGGCCCACCCCGCGGACGGCACAAGGACGAGCACGCTGCCCTTCCTGGCGCGCACGGCGTCGTCCTCCAGAACGGACAAGACGAGATCGATCGGATCGGCGAGCGGGGGCTCCCGCACGACGGTGACGCCCGGCTGCGCCAGGTCCAACTCGGCGCGGCGCGGCGCGGTCGGATCAGGTGCCGGTGCTGGTGGCGCGACGGGCAGGCCGCGCACGATGGTCTCCGGGGACGCACTGCGGAGAAAGAACGAAGCCGGACCGGCCCAGCGCCAGGCCGCCCACTCCGCCAGCTCCACCACGGCCGAGGGTGGGCCCCACCCCAGCCACGACTTCAGGGGGAGGACCGCGACGCCGGCGGGCGTCCCCACGTCCTCGTCGACCACCCACCCCCGCACGGTCCGCCCGTGGAAGGGTGCCCGGACGCGCGAGCCGATGTGGACCTCGTCGCGCCAGCCTGACGGCACGGCGTAGTCGAAGGTCTTGGCCACGGCCGCCACCTCGGTCCGGACGCGCACCACCCGTGTCGCGGTGTCGTTGCCGGTGGCCTCCGTCATGACGTCACTGCGACCGGTCGAGAGCTCCCCTCAGGGGAGCGATCGGGCGATCAGAGTCCCAGGGCGGACCGCAGGTCGTCCACCCGGGGGGTGGCCTCCCACGTGAACTCCTTCTCCGAACGCCCGAAGTGACCGTAGGCCGCCGTCTTCTTGTAGATCGGGCGGCGCAGATCGAGGTCGCGGCCGATTGCGGCTGGACGGAGGTCGAAGAGCTCGCGTACCGCATCGGCGATCTTCTCGGGGTCGACGGTCTCCGAGCCGAACGTCTCGACGAGCAGAGAGACCGGGTGCGCGACGCCGATGGCGTACGCGACCTGCACCTCGCAGCGCTTGGCGGCACCGGCCGCCACGACGTGCTTGGCGACCCAGCGCGCCGCGTAGGCCGCCGAGCGGTCCACCTTCGAAGGGTCCTTGCCCGAGAAGGCGCCACCACCGTGGCGGGCCATGCCGCCGTAGGTGTCCACGATGATTTTGCGGCCCGTGAGCCCGGTGTCGGCGTGGGGCCCACCCAGCTCGAAGATCCCGGTCGGGTTGACGTAGATGCGCAACCCCTCCGTATCGAGATCGGTCGGCAGCAGCGGGTTGATGACGTGCTCCGTCAGGTCCGGCCGCAGCTGCTCCTCGAGGTCGATGCCGCCGGCGTGCTGCGTCGAAATGAGCACGGTGTCAATGCGCACGGGGCGTCCGTCCTCGTAGACGACCGAGACCTGGGTCTTGCCGTCGGGACGCAGGTACGGCACCGTGGCGGCGCGGCGCACCTGGGCCAGGCGCTCCGCGAGGCGGTGCGAAAGCCAGATCGGGAGCGGCATGAGGTCGGGCGTCTCGTCGCAGGCGTAGCCGAACATCATGCCCTGGTCACCCGCGCCCTGCGCGTTGAGGACATCCTCGCCGGCCTTGCCGCTGCGCAGCTCGAACGAGTCGTCGACGCCCTGGGCGATGTCGGGCGACTGCGCGTCGAGCGAGACCAGCACGCCGCACGTCTTGCCGTTGAACCCGTAGGCGTCGTTGTCGTACCCGATCTCGCACACGGTGTCGCGCACGAGGGCGGGGATGTCGACATAGGTCGACGTCGTGACCTCGCCGGCCACCACCACGAGACCGGTCGTCAGCAGCGTCTCACAGGCCACCCGGCTCGCCGGATCGCCTTCGAGCATGGCGTCGAGGACTGCGTCCGAGATCTGGTCGGCCATTTTGTCGGGGTGACCCTCGGTCACCGATTCCGAGGTAAATGTCGTTCTCACGTGGTGCTCCGCTTCTCGTCGTGGTGGGCGATCACCCTATCCAATACGGCATTTGCCACTGCATCTTTGGAGGTCAGCGGGATTTCTTCGCTATTCCCGTCGGCATCCAAAATGACGACCGCGTTCGTGTCGTGGTCGAAACCTGTATCCGGGGCGCTCACGTCGTTAACGATCAGCAGGTCGACACCCTTGCGGGTGAGCTTCCGTCGGCCCCGTTCGAGGGCATCGTGGGTCTCTGCCGCGAACCCCACCAGGACCTGCCCCGGGCGCCGTCGGGCGGCCAGCCCAGCCAGGATGTCAGGCGTCTGCTCGAGCACCAGCTCGGGCAGGCCTTCCTCTTTCGAGAGCTTCGTCCCCGCCGACCGCTTCGGGCGGAAGTCCGCCACGGCCGCTGCCATGACCACGACGGAGGCACCTTCGGCGGCGGCGCCGACCGCATGCTCCATGTCGGCCGCCGTCTCCACGTCGATCCGGGTCACCCTCGACGAGACGTCGGGCGGCAGTGCGAGCGGTGAGGATGTCACCAGGGTGACCGCAGCGCCGCGGCGCGCCGCCGCGACCGCGATGGCATGCCCTTGCTTACCCGACGACCTGTTCGTGATGAAGCGCACCGGGTCGAGCGGCTCACGCGTGCCTCCCGCACTGACGACCACGCTCGTGCCGTGAAAGTCGCGCCGGGTGCTGCGGCCGAGTCGTTCAAGGACGCGCGTCACGATCACCTCGGGATCGGCCAGCCGACCCTCTCCCGAATCGCCACCGGCCAGCCGCCCGCTCTCGGGTGGCATGACTTCGACGCCGCGACGCTCGAGCGTGGCCAGGTTCTCGCGCACCGACGCGTGCTCCCACATTTCGGTGTGCATGGCAGGACACACGATGACCGGCGCACGCGTGGCCAGCAGGGTGGCGCACAGGAGGTCGTCGGACAGCCCGGCGGCGTAGCGGGCCAGCGTGTGCGCGGTCGCCGGCACGATCACGATCAGGTCGGCCTGCTGGCCGAGCCGGGTGTGGGGAATCGGCGAGGCTTCGTCCCACAAGGAACGCTGCACGGGTTCCGACGCCAGGGCGGAAAAGGTCACTTCGCCGACAAAGCGCGTCGCCTCGAGGGTGAGGATCGGCGCCACATGGACTCCGGCGTCGACCAGTTGCCGGCACACTTCGATCGCCTTGTAGGCGGCGATGCCGCCGCAGACGCCGAGCACCACACGTGGTGCCGCGGCGGGAGCACGGCCAGCCTTCACCGGCGGGTCCTCGGTTCCGGGGTCACCAGACATCGGCGCTGCTCGCCGCGCCAGTCCGTCGGGCGCCTAGCTCGCGGCCGGGTCGTCGCCCCCGACGCCGAGTACCTCGACCACTTCGGCCGTCTCGGTCGGTGCTGCACCGGACTCGGCCTCGACCTCGGCCAGCTCGGCCGCGTCGGCAATGGCAGCGGCCAGCGCCGCCTCTTCCTCAGGGTCGGGACGGGTGAACGTCGCCTTGCCGGCGGCGATCTCCTCGAAGGCGATGGAGACAGGCTTGCCCGACACCGATGCCACCTGGGGCGGGACCACCTTGCCGAGACCCTCGCCGAGGCTGTTGTAGTAGGAGTTCACCTGGCGGGCGCGGGCGGAGCCGAGCGCGACCAGGGTGAACTTCGAGTCCACCTTGTCCAGGAGCTCTTCGATTGGTGGGTCCATCAACGTGTGGCGGCCTTGAGCCATCAGGATTCCTCCGGGTTCGCGGCGCAGGGGGCAGCCGATCGAGTCCGGTCAACTATAGCCGTCAGCTCAGCCAGAGCCCGACCAAGGTCATCATTGATGACCGTGTGAGCTGCAATTTTGGCCCCCCGCTCGACTTCGGAGCGACCCAGCTCCACCCGCCTCCGGATGTGCTCGGCGTCGTCTCCCCGGGCCTTCAGCCGCTCCGCCTGCACCGCCGGCGACGGCGGCAGCAGCATGATCACGGTCGCATCGGGACGGTGGGCCAGTACCTGCTCCGCCCCCTGCACGTCGATCTCGAGGAGGACGTCGGAGCCGGGTGGCGGGTCAGGAATGGGCGTGCCCATCAGGTAGTCGAGGAACTCGGCCCACTCGTAGAACCCACCGGCGGCGACGGCCGCCTCAAAGGTGGGGCGATCGACGAAGACGTAGGCACTGCGCTCGCGCTCGCCCGGGCGAGGCTCCCTGGTCGTCCAGCTCCGGCTGAGCCAGAGGTTTGGATCTTGCGCGATCAGCGCTGCGGCAATCGTACCCTTGCCGGCCCCACCAGGGCCGATGAGCACGAAGATGTGCGGCGCAGTGATTTTGGGTTCAGCGCGCAGTCTCTTTGAGCAGCGATTCACGCTGCTTGGCGCCAAGCCCCTGGAGCCTCCGGCTGTCGCTGATGCCGACGGTCTCCATCAGGCGGCGCGCCTTGACCTTGCCCAGACCGGGCAGGGATTCGAGGACCGACACCACCTTCATCTTCCCGATGGTCTCGTTGGAGTCCGCCTCCTGGAGGAGGTCGGCCAACGACAGGTTGCCCATCTTGAGCTTGTCCTTGACCTCGGCCCGCTCACGGCGAACCCTGGCAGCCTTTTCGAGTGCAGCTGAGCGCTGCTCTGGAGTGAGTGCGGGAGGTTGCGGCATGGCGAGACCATAGCGCCTCAGCCAGGGCCGTTCATACCCATTTGGCCACTTCAGCCCAGTGCGGCCGCCAACTCTCGGTTCAGCGAGCGTGCGCTGCGACCCAGGTCGGCGGGATCGGGACCCTGGTTCAGCAATCCCCGGGAGCTGCTCGGCAGCACAGTGCCGGGGCGGCACCCGGCAAAACGGGCGGCGATGTCTGCAGGCCCGGCACCCTGGGCGCCCAGCCCGGGGGCAAGGATTACCCCTCCGAGCTGGGACAACGCGAAGGCCGATGGCTCCAATGTGGCGCCGACGACCGCACCCACCGTCCACGTCGGGATGGCAGGCGAGCCGTTGAGCTCGGCGATCTCGCCCAGGAGCATGTCCTCGACCGCTGGTCCGGTGGCCGTGACCGCCTGCTGTAATTCCCGACCCTCGGGGTTGGAGCTCCGGGCCACCACCAGGATCCCCTTGCCGTTGGCCGCGGCCAGGTCGACCAGGGGCGACAGCGCCCCCAGGCCGAGATACGGGTGGACCGTCACGGCGTCGGCGGCCAGGGGGCTGGCCTCGCCCAGCCAGGCGTCGGCGTAGGCCGCGGCGGTCGAGTCGATGTCGCCCCGCTTGGCGTCGGCGATGACGATGAGGCCGGCGGCGGCGGCATCAGCGATGAGCCGCTCCAACTCGGCCAGGCCGGCCGAGCCGTGCCGCTCGAAGAACGCCACCTGGGGCTTCACCACGCTCACCGCGCCGGCAAACCCTTCGACGCACGCCGCGCAGAAGGAGCGCAGTCCCTTGGCGTCGTCGCTCAGCCCCCACTTCGTCAGTAAGGCAGCGGACGGATCGATGCCGGCGCACAGCGGCCCGGTCCGGGCGACCGCGGCCGCCACCCGATCTCCGAAGCTGTCAGCCATCTCTTCCTCCTTCGTGTTGCGACGGTACGGGGACGGTGCCAGTGCCGGCGACGGTGCCGACGCGGGCCCGCACGCGTTCACGGATGCCCTGGACCGTGGTGCCGTGGGCGTCACACCACCGGGCCAGTTGGCGAAGCACCTTCCATGGGGCCTTGGGGTCCCTGAAGGTCGCGGTGCCGACCTGCACCGCGTCGGCTCCAGCCACCAGCAACTCGACCGCATCGTGGCCCGAGAAGACCCCGCCCACGCCGACGATGGGCAGCTCGGGAAAGGCGGACCGGCACTCCCACACGGCGCGCACCGCGACCGGGTGCACGGCGCCGCCCGACAGCCCGCCTCCGCCGGCACCGAGCACGGGCCGGCCTGTTTCGATGTCGAGCGCGAGTCCCAGCAATGTGTTCACGAGGGTCAACCCGTCGGCACCGCCCGTGACGGCACCGTGGGCGATCTCCACCAGATCGGGCACGTTCGGGCTGAGCTTGGCCCAGCGCGGCAGCCCGCAGGCGGTGGCACTCAGAGCGCGTTCCGTCGCCTCGGCCGAGTGGGCGAACATGCGCGAGCGGTCCTCCACGTTGGGGCAGCTGACGTTGACCTCGATCGCCCGAATACAGGAACCGGCGCCCGACGACGCGGCCACCGCGACCAGCTCGGCCGCCTTGGCGTAGTCCGCCACGGAACGGCCCCAGATGCTGACGACGACGCGGGCCCCGGACTCGTGCAGCGCCGGAAGGTCGTCGGCCACCCAGGCGGCCAGTCCCGGTCCCTGCAGGCCGACGCTGTTGAGCATGCCGGCTCCGACCTCGTGCACGCGCGGCGCCGCGTTGCCGGCCCACGGCTCCACCGAGAGCGACTTGACCACGACGGCGCCCAGCTGGTCCAGCGAGCCGTACTCGGAGAGCTCGATGCCGTGCCCTGACGTCCCCGAGGCCGTGAGCACCGGATTCGGAAGGGCGATGCTCCCGACGCTCGTGGCGAGCGTTGCCGCCCGGCGCCCGTCGGGAGCGGCGCTCACTGCGACGTCCCGCCCGGAGCGGGGTGGAGATCTTGCAGGGCGCGGACCTGGAGCGAATGGGACCGCACATCGGCGATGCCGGCCGCCGCGGCCCGCGCCGCCGCCAGCGTGGTGAGGCACGGCACCTTGTGCACCACCGAGGCCGTGCGGATGTGCTGCCCGTCGGCGCGGGGGCCGAGGCCGCGCGGCGTGTTCACGACCAGCTGCACCTTGCCCTGCGCGATGAGCTGCACGGCGTCGGAGGCCACGCCCTCCTCCCCCACCTTGGCCACCAGGGTGTCGACGGCCAGGCCTTCGGAGCGGAGATAGCCCGCAGTGCCGAGCGTCGCCGCAATGGAGAACCCGAGCTCGCCGAAGGCGCGGGCCACTTCCAGACCTGCCGGCTTGTCGCGGTCGGCCAGCGACAAGAAGATCGTCCCCGAGTCGGGCAGCCGGGTCCCCGACGCCATCTGGCTCTTGGCGAAGGCCAGGCCGAATGTGCTGTCGACGCCCATGACCTCGCCGGTCGAACGCATTTCGGGCCCGAGGAGCGTGTCGACCCCGGGGAAGCGGTCGAACGGCAGGACCGCTTCTTTGACGCTGACGTGGTCGAGCACCGGCACCCGGCCCACGACATCGGGGCGCAGCAGGCCCTCGGCACGGAGATCGGCCAGGGTCTGCCCGACCATCAGGCGGGAGGCCACCATGGCCAGCGGCACGCCGGTGGCTTTGGCGACGAACGGGACCGTGCGGCTGGCCCGGGGATTGGCTTCGAGGACGTAGACCTGCCCGTCCTTCACGGCGAACTGCACGTTGATAAGACCGCAGACGGCGAGCGACTCGGCCAGTGCCTTCGTGTGGAGCTCGAGCTGTTCGATCACGTCGTCCTGCAATGTCTGCGGCGGCAGGGCGCAGGCCGAGTCGCCCGAGTGCACCCCGGCCTCCTCCACGTGCTCCATGACCCCGGCAATGAGGATTTCGCCGGCGCGGTCGCGCACGGCGTCCACATCGACCTCGACCGCGTCCTCCAAGAAACGGTCCACCAGCACGGGGCGATCGGCCGTCACCCCGCCCTCACGGGCCAGCGCGCCGGTGGTCATGGACTGCATGACGCGTCGCACCCCGTCGTCGTCGTAGACGATCTCCATGGCCCGCCCGCCCAGGACGTAGCTCGGGCGGAGCAGCACCGGGTAGCCGACCTGTCCCGCCACGGCCAACGCCTCGGACGTGGTCGTCGCCGTGCCACCCGGGGGCTGGGGAATGTCGAGCTCGTGGCACAAGGCGTTCCACCGTTCGCGGTCCTCGGCCAGGTCGATGGACGCCGGACTCGTGCCGAGCACGAGCTCTGGCGGTAGCGAGCCCGCCAGCTTCAGCGGTGTCTGCCCGCCCAGCGACACGATGATGCCCTCGACCTTCCCACCCGCCGCCAGCTCGGCGTCGAGCACGTTGGCCACGTCCTCGTCCGTCAAGGGCTCGAAGTAGAGGCGGTCGGAGGTGTCGTAGTCGGTCGAAACGGTCTCGGGGTTGCAGTTGATCATCACCGTCTCGAAGCCGGCGTCGCGCAGCGTCATGGAGGCGTGCACGCAGCAGTAGTCGAACTCGATGCCCTGCCCGATGCGGTTGGGACCCGAACCGAGGATGATCACGCGGGCACGGTCGGAGGGACGGACCTCGTCCTCCTCCTCATAGGTGGCGTAGTGGTACGGAGTGAACGCCTCGAACTCGGCGGCGCAGGTATCCACCGTCTTGAAGGTCGCCCGCACGCCGTGTGAGAGCCGGTCGGCCCGCATGTCCGCCGCGCTGGCACCGCGCAGGTAGGCCAGCTGGGCGTCGGAGAAGCCGAGCCGCTTGGCCCGACGGAAGTCTGCCGCTCCGAGTGACGGCGAGGCCGCGATGCGCTGCCGTTCGGCCACAATGCGCGTCAGCTGCCGGACGAACCAGGGGTCGATGCCGGTCCGGGCCACGACCTCGTCCACGTCGACGCCGCGGCGCAGCACCGCCTCGAGCTCGAAGATGCGTTCGGGCGTGGCGACGCCAATGCGCTCGACCAGCTCCTCGAGTGAGAGCTCGTCCAGTGACGCTTCGGCCGGGTCGGCGTTGAGGCCCGTCCGCCCCTGCTCCAGCGAGCGCAGCGCCTTCTGCAGTGACTCGCAGAACGTGCGGCCGATGGCCATGACCTCGCCGACCGATTGCATGCGGGTCCCGAGGCGGTTCTCGGCACCGGGGAGCTTCTCGAAGGCCCAACGTGGGATTTTGGTGACCACGTAGTCGATGGTCGGCTCGAACGACGCCGGTGTCGCCTTCGTGATGTCGTTGGGGATCTCGTTCAGGAGGTAGCCGACGGCCAGCCGCGCCGCGATCTTGGCGATGGGAAAGCCCGTGGCCTTCGAAGCCAGCGCCGACGATCGGGAGACCCGGGGGTTCATTTCGATGATCACGCGCCGTCCGGTCGACGGCTCCACGGCGAACTGCACGTTGGAGCCGCCGGTCTCGACCCCTACCCGGCGCAGGCAGGCAAAGGCGTCGTCGCGCATGGCCTGGTACTCCACGTCGGTGAGCGTCTGCGCCGGCGCCACCGTGATGGAGTCACCCGTGTGCACGCCCATGGGGTCGAAGTTCTCGATGGAGCAGACGACGACGCAGTTGTCGGCGGCGTCGCGCATCACCTCGAGCTCGAACTCCTTCCAGCCGGCGATCGACTTCTCCACCAGGATCTGGCCCACCGGGCTGGCCGCCAGCCCTTCGGCGGCGAGCTGCCCGAAGGCCCCCGCATTCTCGGCGATGCCGGTCCCCTTCCCCCCGAGGATGAAGCTCGGCCGCACCATGATCGGGAAGCCGATGTCGGCCGCGATCTCCTCCGCCTCCTGCAGCGAGTGGGCGAACCCCGAGCGCGGCACCTCGAGACCGATCTCTTCCATGGCGGCCTTGAAGCGATCCCTGTCCTCGGCGGTCGAGATCGCGTCGGGCCGCGCCCCGATCACCTCCACCCCGTAGCGCTCCAGGACGCCGAGCTCGACCAGTTCCATGGTCAGATTCAGCGCCGTCTGGCCACCGAGAGTCGGCAGCAGCGCGTCGGGCCGCTCCTTCTCGATGATGGCCGTGAGGACCTCGGGGTCGAGCGGTTCGATGTAGGTCCGGTCCGCCGTGGCGGGGTCCGTCATGATGGTGGCCGGGTTGGAGTTGGCCAGGATCACCCGGTAGCCCTCCTCGCGCAGGACCCGACAGGCCTGGGTGCCCGAGTAGTCGAACTCGCAGGCCTGGCCGATCACGATGGGTCCCGACCCGATCACCAGGATCGACTGCAGATCGTCGCGGCGCGGCATCAGCGCACCCCCGCCCCGGCGCCGGCCGGGCGGGTGGGATGCGCCAGCATGAGCTCGCGGAAGGCGCCGAAGAGGTAGCGGGCATCGTGGGGGCCCGGCGCCGCCTCGGGGTGGTACTGCACCGAGAAGGCCGGCGCCGTCAGCGACCGGAAGCCCTCGATCACGCCGTCATTGAGGTTGACGTGCGTGGTCTCGGCGTCGGGGATCGAGCCGGCGGCCACGGCATAGTTGTGGTTCTGGCTCGTGATCTCGACGATGCCGGTCTGCAGGCGTTGCACGGGATGGTTGGCCCCGTGGTGGCCGAAGGGCAGCTTGTAGGTCGACCCGCCCAGGGCGGTGGCGAGGATTTGGTGGCCGAGGCAGATGCCGAAGACGGGGACGCGGCCCACCAGGTCGGCCACGGCCGCGGTCGGACCGGGCAGGGCAGCGGGATCGCCCGGCCCGTTCGAGAGGAACACGCCGTCGGGCTCGAGCGCCAGCACGTCGTCGGCGGCAGTGCCGGCGGGCACCACGGTGACGGTGCCGAGCGTCGTGAGGAGCTGGACCATGGTGGTCTTGACGCCGAAGTCGTAGGCCACGATGCGCAGGTCGCCCGCGGCGCCGGGGCCCGTTCCCGGGTGGACGCTCACCTCGCTCCTCGTGACGCCCGAGACGAGGTCCATGCCGTCGGTACCCTCGGCGGCCGCGGCGGCGGCGCGCAACTCGGCCTCGGGTGCCGTGCCGAACGCGCAGGGCACCGCACCCGCCTGGCGCACGTGCCGGGCCAGACGCCGGGTGTCGACGCCGGTAAGGGCGGGGATGCCGTGCCGGCGCAGGAAGGGCTCCAAGGCCTCGGTGGCCCGCCAGTTCGACGGCTCGTCGGCCAGGTCGCACACCACCACACCCCGGCAGTGCGGTGCGGTGGCCTCGTCGTCGGCTGCGTTCGTCCCGTAGTTGCCGATGTGGGTGCTGGTGAAGGCGATGACCTGGCCCGCGTAGGACGGGTCCGTGATCACCTCCTGGTACCCGCTCATGGCGGTGTTGAACACGAGCTCACCCGTCGCCACCGGCACGGCCGCGCCGGCGGCCTCGCCGGAAAAGACCGTGCCGTCCGCCGTCACCAACAACGCGGGCGCTCTGTCGCCGGTGCCGGTCTGCCCGGGACTCACCTCTGCGCCGTCGCGTCGATCATGACCGGCTCACCGCGCAACACGGTGTGCCGGACGGCGCCGGCGAACGTTCGGCCGGCGTAGGGCGTGTTGCGGCTGCGGCTGGCCAACCCGGCCGGGTCCACCACCGTGGTGGCGCCGGGGTCGAACACGCACAGGTTGGCCTTCGCTCCAGGCTCGACCCGTCCGCCTTGCGCGCTGTGGCCGGCGCCACGCGGGTCCGTCGCCGTGAGCTTGGCGATGACGGCCGGCTGGGAGCTCAAGAGGGCGAAGATGCGCTCGGGGCCGATGCGGGGCGACAGGACCTCCCACGCGATGGGCAGCGCGGTCTGCAGGCCGAGCATGCCCGGCGGCGCCTCGTTGAACGGGAGGTCCTTCGACTCGGGTGCATGCGGGGCGTGATCGGTGGCGATGGCGTCGATGGTGCCGTCGCACAGGCCGGCGATGACGGCTGCCACGTCCTCGTCCGTCCGCAGCGGCGGGTTGACCTTGAAGACCGGGTCGTACCCGGCCACCAGGGCGTGGGTGAGGAGGATGTGGTGGGGTGCGGCTTCGGCCGTGACCGCGAGACCCTCCTCCTTGGCATGCCGGATCAGGTCGACCGAACCGGCCGTGGACATGTGGAGGAAGTGCACGGGGGCGCCGGTCAGGCGGGACAGTGCGATGTCGCGGGCAACCATGGCCTCCTCGGCCGCGGCGGGCATGCCCGGGATGCCGAGGCGGCTCGACCAGTCCCCCTCGTGCATGGCCCCGCCGGCAGCCAGGCAGGTGTCCTCGCAGTGCTGGGCCAGCGTGACCCCGAGCCCCTTGGCGTAGTCGAGGGCACGCCGCATGAGCGCACCGTCCTGCACGCCGGCGCCGTCGTCGGTGAAGAGCGTGATGCCGAGTGCCGCCAGTTCGGCCAGTGGCGCCAGGGCGTGGCCGGCCCGCCCGACGGTGATGGCACCCGCCACCGACACCTCGGCCAGGCAGCCCACGCCGAGCGCCAGCACCTCGGACGCCACCCCGGCCGAGTCGATCGGCGGCTCCGTGTTCGGCATGGCCACGATGGCGGTGAAGCCGCCGAGGGCGGCCGCCCGGGCCCCGGTCTCGATCGTCTCGGCCTCCTCACGCCCTGGTTGGCGCAGATGGGTATGCAGGTCGACCAGCCCCGGGCCGACGAGGCAGCCCG